>CAJQMY010000018.1 GCA_905479565.1 uncultured Candidatus Nitrosopumilus sp. | reverse complement strand
CAAGTTTTCTAAACCTGCTTTTTGAAATATCAATACCAGTTTTTTCATAAAATTCAGTTAGTATTCCTAAATAATATGCAACAAACTTGTTTGGAACAACACCTGATTCTACTGCCTCTTTACATGTCATGGAGACAGGTTCAGAATCAGTTTGAACTCTAATAGTTACATTTTCAATTTCAGAAAACTTTTCCATCTCTGTTAATTTATTTGGATTACAAAATACTTCGATTTCTGCCTGATAAAATTCTCTTAAACGAAGAAGACTCTGTCTGGGAGCAATTTCATTTCTAAAACTCTTTCCTACCTGAGCAATTCCCAAAGGAAGTTTTCCTCTCATTGTTTTGTACAGTCTAGGAAAGTCTACAAAGATTGATTGACATGTTTCAGGTCGTAGATATGCTTCTTCTTCTTCAGGACCAATTCCTACCTTGAACATCATATTGAATTTTTTTGTCTTATCAAAGTCTCCTTTACATTTTGGACATTTGATATCATTTTGTGAAATTGCATTGTCAAATTCTTCCAAGTCTGCGCTTTCAGGAATTTCTATTTGTATAAGTTCTGCAATTGTTCTGTCTGCTCTAAATGTTGCATTACATTTTGTACATTTAATTATTGGATCCGCAAAATTTCCTAAATGTCCAGAAGCTTCAAAAACAGATTTTGACATAATTTGAGAGCCATCAATTTCAAGCATTCCGTCTCTTCTGATTAGTTCTCTTCTCCATAGTTCTAGGAATTTATTTTTTAAGCTAACCCCGGATGGACCATATTCCCAAAACCCAGCCTGTGCATCAGCATATACTTCACAACTTGGAAAGTAAAATCCACGTTCAAGTGCTAGTTTCATTACTGCTTCATAGTCCATTATAGCATCAACTCATTCGTGAAATAAATTTCTACGCAAATCCCTTTGCCACTCTAACATTTTCAAAGTCATCTCTGACATTATCAATGGGAGTTTCCAAAATTATGGGAATTTTTTTCTTGTTGGCAAATTTTACTATGGCTGAAATTCCTTTTTCACCTATTCCTCCTAATCCCAAATGATAATGTCTATCTAAATTACAACCAAGATCTCCTTTTGCATCATTTAGATGAAGAATTTTTAAATTATCAATTCCAATATATTTGTCGAATTCGGCAAAAGTTTCCTTTACATTTTTTTCAGTTTTTAAATCATATCCTGCTACAAATCCATGGCATGTATCTATACATATGCCAAATTTTTTTGCTGGTTTTAATTGTTTAAAAATTTCCCCTAATTGTTTAAAATTAGAACCAACAGAATTTTTTTGTCCTGCAGTATTCTCTAATAGTATCATTACGTCATTTTTTACTTTTCCGGCTTTAGTTAATCCTTCAACTAACTTTTTAATTCCAGCCTCATCCCCAGTACCTAAATGACTACCAAGATGAGTTACCAAATATGGAATTCCTAATTGTGCACATCTTTCAGTTTCATCAATTAACGTTTTAACAGATTTTTCAAACCCCTCTTCTTTTGGAGTTGCAAGATTTGGTAAATATGGCATATGTGCACAAGTTGCAAATCTATCAATCTTGCTTGCTTTGAGTTTTGATTTGAAATTATCAATATCTTCTTTAGTGAGATCTTTTGCATGCCAGCCTCTGGGATTTCTAGTGAAAATTTGAAATGCTGAACATTCTCTTTCTATTGCGTTATCTACTGATTTGTCAATTGATCCAGATATTGAAACATGACATCCAATCTGCATATGATTTTTTTCTCAAAACATAATTTAAACTAGAGTCGAAATTAGAAAATCAGATTTTTAAGTGAATTCGGTAGATCACTAATATGTTAGAGTTAGGTACAGATGAACTTGCAAAATATCCTTTTCTAGAGGGTGCCGGAAAATTTTTGAAAGAAAAAGGTTTCCCACTATCTCAATTTGGAACTGATCCCGATCTTAAGTCCGTCGTGGATAAGGCATATCATAGGCTTAAAGTTTCTACGGAAGGTGGAATTTACAAATCTGAAATTATAGACGGAGAAGCATCTGATTCTGCTCGTGAAAAAGAGATTTTTTCTTTTCTACTGGCAATAGTTTTAATAAAATTAAGTGGAATGCACACACTTGTTAAACGATTTGCTTTAGCAGAGGCTAGACGTGCAGAAAATCATCTTGAAAAAGATTTAGGAAAAGCCTCTGATAAATCAAAAATCGATTTGGCTATTAGAATTATTTATGATTTATTCAATATTGAAGTAATAAAAGAAGATGAATTTTTTAAAATTCCTGTATCTGATTATCTAAAACATTCAATAGATTTCCATGAAAGAGAATGGAAATTAGTCAACAGGCATGTTGAAAATGGAAAAGTGTTACTAACACCAGATAAAACAGTTAGATTAATTCGAAAAGAATTAGGAACTTACATTACTTCTAAAATTACTAATGCACCAACTCCGCCAATGATTCCTGGACTTGAAAATATAGTAAATGAATTAACTTCAATTGGTAAGGCCCTTACTCCCTCTTATACTGTAATAACCGGAGAACATCCACCGTGTATAAAACATGCAATTGAAATTCTTGAAAAAGGAGAAAATCTACCTCATTCTGGAAGATTCATGCTTGCAACTTTTCTTTTATCAAAAGGACAAACTGTACAACAAATTGCACCACTATTCAAAAATGCGCCTGATTATAATCTACGCGTCACACTGTATCAACTAAATCATTTAGCAGGAATTTCAGGTAGTGGAACTCAATACTCTTGTCCATCATGTGAGAAATTAAAAACTCAGAGTCTGTGTTTTGCGATACCCGAATGTGATAACATTATTAATCCTTTACAATTTGGAAGGAAGAAAAAATAATGCAAGAAGCTGATATATTGTTTTTAGAGGATTCATTTAAAAAATATTATTTTAATCATTTTGATTTAATCAAGGTTCCTGAGAGGACATCTGAAAGAGAATTTGGTTATCAGAAATTTAATTCAGGAATGACTAGACACATCTCAATTAAGGATGATAAAGAATTGCATCTAATGCTTATGCAAAATATTCCATCTGATGTTTACTGTTCTAATGCATACTATGCATTTCCAAATTTACCCATGAACGAAAAAGATTGGAAAGAGGCCGATTTAATTTTTGATATTGATGCAAAAGATCTTAATTTATCATGTAGAGATAGTCATACAGTTTCAATTTGCAATGAATGTAACGATGTTTCAAAAAATTCTAGCAAATGCTTAAAATGCAATTCGTCAAAGATAGAAAAAAAATCTTTGCCTTGCAAATATTGCATTGATGCTTCAAAAATTGAAGTTGAGAAATTATCTCAAATTCTAACTGACGATCTTGCAATTATCAAAGAAAACATTCAAGTATTTTTTTCTGGCAACGAAGGATTTCATGTTTATGTGTATAATTCACAATTTCAAGAAATTGGTTCCAGAGAAAGATCAGAATTGACTGACTACCTGTCTCTTCGTGGTGCTATTCCAGAAACATTTGGAATGAAAAAACTTAAACACGATCGTGCTGCATTTCCTGATTTTGACGATAAGGGATGGTTAGGTAGATTCTCAAAACAAGTGTTTGGTTCAAAATCAAAACGCTCAAAAATAATTACAGAATTGCTTGCAAACGGTTATTCTTCTTTCCAAAAAACTTTGGATAATGTTTCAGGAAATATTGGTGTGAAAATTGATCCTAACGTAACAATGGATATACATAGAATTTTTAGACTGCCTGGCTCTATCAATAGCAAAAGTGGACTTACAAAAATTCAATGTGATGATTTATTAAAATTTGATCCTTACACTGAAGCATCTTTTCTTAGTGATGATACAGTAGAAGTCATTGCAAATTGCCCAATTCAATTTGTACTGAAAAATAAAAAATTTGGTCCATATATTGACGAAAAAGTAACCATTCCTATATTTGCTGCAGTCTATATGATTTGTAAAAAACTTGCTAGAATAGCTTAATTCTGCTGGTAAGACATTAATTTACCAAATCTCAAGAAAATTTAGTTTTGTATAGCGCCTCTACTGATAAGCAAACTCCACCTCCTGATGCCGGAAAATACATTCGATTAGGCATTGTTGCAATTATTGGAATCGTAATTTTCACTATGGTTGGAAATCAGGCAGTTATTTTATCAATGAATTTCACAGAATTTGGCGATCAATTTACCAAACCCCTCTATTATACACTTGTTTCAACAATAATTCTCTCTGGCATTGCTCTTATTCGAGTCAACATTGTGGCACGTTCTTCAATTTTCTGGTATGCAATTAGTACTGGGATTGGATTTTTAGGAAGTGGAGGACAACAACCTATTTCAAATACTTTAAAAAGTTTTAGAGATTATAAGTTATCATCAGTTCAATTTGTAATCTGGCAAATCACTAAGATCTTGCTTTTCGGAGCTTTCTTTGCAAATATTATGTTTGGATTTGCAGCAATGTCTTTTATTGATGGAAATACTTTGGGAATTGAAAATTTACCTTTATTGTTTACCTTGCCTTTTGTAACTCCTGACAATAATCCAAGTTATGCAGCAGAAAGCGTTGTTCCAATGATTCCATCTTTAGTAATATTGATCCCACCTTTGCTTGCAGCAATCGGACTTCGTCTATTTTTGTATGTTGGAATTCACAGAATAATTAATGTAATCACGTCTTATCTCCAAGATTCTAATGAAGGAAAACCAAGATATCTAAATTATGTTTCAACTATTGAGGGAATAATTGGAATTGGTATAATTTGGGCAGGAATTAATCTATTTTTTACAGACCAAATTGATTATAATACAAGATATGTAATTGGAGGTACTCTTGTCGTAGGTTTTGCATTAATCGCATTTTCTGTAGTTGATAGAATTAGAGCACGTGTGCTAACTCATATGTTTAAACGAGATGTATACATTAGACTTTTAACAATTATTGCAATTGCAATTATTGTAGTTGGTGTTATTTCAGTTAATAATAGTATTGCGGATGCAAAGAAGATTGAATTCTTAGGGCCGTACACTGCTCAGCAGATAGGTGTAAATCGCTATCTGGGAGAATTAAATAACGTCCAAGAAAACATCCACGATGTTCAACTAACATCTGTTTCTGCAAATAATATTAAAAATTATGTAAATCAAAATAGTGATGTTCTTGATGTTATTCGAGTTTGGGATTGGGAAGCAGCATTTGCTAAATTAAAGCCTGAGATAGGCTTGATTCCTTACGTAGACTTTGAAGATAATGATATTTTACGTTTTAACAACACATTATATTGGACTGCTTCAATGAAGCCAATTTTACCGACCTCTGTTAGCCTTGAAAACAGATGGTATAACGAACACCTCGTTTACACTCACGTTCCAAATGGGTTTCTTACTTTAGAGGCCACTGATGGGCAGATTGTTGACAGTGGTGAATTTTTCAAACAAAGAGAAATTTACTATGGTGAAGGGGGATTATTTGAACAAACTTGGTCTGGTTACCCTAATTCAAGAGATGATCAAAATAGTGCAGAACTTGGAGGCGTGTCCTATTCTGGTTTGGGTGGATTAGATGTTTCACCGCCATTAAGTTGGATATTTGAGCCAAACTTTTTGCTATCATTTCCAGGTGAATCAGTTCACATTATGAGATACAAAGATGTTCATGACAGAATGGAAACATTGTATCCATATTTCTTGTATGATTTATTTGGAAAAGAGTTGGATTCACTTCCTGTAACTGATGGTGAAAATTCCTATTGGCTAATCCCATTAATTATTGGATTTGATACAGGAGACGTTCCTTGGTCTGTAGGAAATCCATATTTACGTCTTGTAGGATATGCACTTGTAGATTCTTACAATGGTGATATCCAATTATTAAAAACTGGAGATGATTTTTTCACTGACATGTTTGCAGGTCAGTATAATGAACAATTCCAGCCAATGCCTGCATGGTTAGAAGAACAAATCAGATATCCTGTAGAATTGTTCAATTGGAAAACTGAGATGTATAATATTTACCACGTAACCAACGTTGAGACATTTATTCAAGCAAATGAATTCTATGAAATTCCACGAGGTCTTGATACTTATTATGTTGAAGCAAAACCTCCTGGATTTGAGCAAACAGAATTCTTAGGATTACTTTCATTGGAATTAAAAGGATCTCAAGGAAGAAACCTTGCGGGATACATGGTAGTTGAAAACGATCTTGAAAGATTAGGTGATATGCAATTTTATGAGGTCCCATTAGATTCTGATACTAAACTAATAGGTCCTACGGCCGTTAGAGAAGCTCTTGATAGAGATCCTGAATTTGCTCAATTAAAGACATTATTGAGAAATCCAAGGGTTGGTGATAATATTTTGTATCGTGTAGGTGACCATGATGTTTACTTTATTCCTGTATACACTGCAGGAGCTGGTGGAGTAGTTGCTCAATTGGGAACTATTGCAGCAGTAGGTGCCGCATTTAACGGAGAATACTTTGTTGGATTAGGCGAAACACAAGAAGAAGCATTTGAAGCATACTTGAAGAAAGTCTCTGGTGTGGCATCAACTACAACTACAGCTGATGATGATTATGTTGAATTACTTAGAAACGATAGGATTGATATTATAAAGTCAGTATTTGAAACAAATGGTATTTCTGTTTCTGAACCAACGGATATTCAAATTCCAGTGTCATTTAATGAAGGGGAATTGTTCTTCTTTACTGAAAGTGATCGTGCAGATGCTGAAGAATTCTTACTAGAATTCATTGATGACTTTGTAAAACCACGAACCGACAGAGTCTTCATGTGGCAAGAAGATACTAATCTCAACATTGGAACTGTATTAGTAAGAGATGATCTTCCTGAGATACACTATGTCTCAATTGAGGTTGGCAACTAATTGTTTCTAGTTGTTGATAACGGCTCTATCTATACAAAACAATTAACAGATTTTTTAATCCAAAAAAATATTTCATTTGAAAGACAATCTCCTCAAAGCTTAAGATTAGATTTACTTTCAAATTATGATTCTTTCATTCTTTCAGGACGACGAAAAAATGAAAAAAAAGTTAATGAAGTAAATTCTAAAATCATCAAATATTGTATTAAAAATAATAATAAATTACTTGGAATTTGCTATGGTGCAGAGATTTTAGCACTTACTTTGGGCGGTACAATTAGAAAAATCTCTGCTCTCCAAAAAGGAATAGAATCGGTTCAAATTATAAAAGAAAATTATATTTGCAATAACACTATTAATATTTTTGAAAGTCATAGCTATGAAATCTCTAAACTACCTAACACTTTAATTTCACTTGCTAGATCAAAAAACTGTGAAAATGAAATTATTCAATATAAAGAAAGACCAATTTTTGGAACTCAATTTCATCCAGAAATGAGTCAGGATGGTAATGATTTAATTGAAAAATTTTGTTCTCTATGATTGATTTTAATAACTATCAAAATTACTTCATTTTATGGAAGAAGAGAATCATGAATTGTTATTGCCACTTGTAGATGATGAAAATATTTGTCTCCCTTTACCAATTAACGTAGTATCAAAGTATTGGAATATTGATTTGCCCATGGAAGAAGCTATTGAATTTTCAAAAAAATATTCTGGATTTGATGGTAGTATTTTGATTGAAGGAATAGAAATGGCAGAAAGACATGGTTTAACATGTAAAATTATTCATTCATCTTTATCTGAATTAAAAAAAATTATTGATTTAGGAATACCACCGATTGTAATTCTTCCTGGAATTCCTGAAATAACCCAACATGCTTCTGTAATTACAGGGTATAACGAACAGGAGAAAACAATTTTTCATTATATTCAGAAAGGTAATCAAGAAGGAGAACAGCAAGAAGGTGCAATTCCTCAAGATATTTTTGAAAAAGAATGGTCTGAAGAGGGAAAATTATTATTAATTTTAGCTCCTTCTGACATAATTACATCCATAAATCTAGAGAATGACTCTAGTGACAAATCAAATAGATTATGTTTTATTTCTGAAAAACAAAATATTTTAAAAAATAATTCTGAAGCACTTGAATTGTTAAAACAATCTATAGAACTTGATTCGAATAATTCTACAGCATTTAATCTATTTGCTACAATACTCAACGCTCAAAATTCTCCAGAATGTGTAGAATACTATGAGAAATGTTTACAAATTAACAATAACTCATATTTGTCCTATAATGGTATGGGAAATTTTTATTTAAAGACTGGTCAATTTGATAAAGCAGAAAATTATTACAATAAGGCAATTGAAATTAATCCAAAACGTTCTGCAAAAATTTACAAAAACCGTGCTTATCTAAGGGAAAAACAAAACAAAAATTTTGAAGCAAAAGACGATCTTAAAAATTATTTGAAATATTATCCTAAAGCTTCTGATAGGGGCTTAATAGAGCAAGCAATTAGAGAATTATAATGCGGAGTGCGGGATTTGAACCCGCGGCCTTCAGCTTGGGAAGCTGACGTCATACCAGACTAAACTAACTCCGCCTAGAACAATATTGTCAATTATGATTAAATATCTTAATTGTTGTCTCAAAATATGGATGCAAGATGCCCTGAGTGTCAAAAGGTTGCAATATTAGATGATGATGTAACGAATGTAAAATGTCCTCATTGTAATTTTGAAGCAGATTATGAAACTTATCTTGAAATTATGAAAGATCAAGCCATCAACATGTCGGCTGATTATATTCCAGATAGACCTGGAATTTAGTTACCAATAATTTCCTTTGTCAGAACAATCTAAACGAGCTCCACAATTTGGACAAAACATATGACATGCTTGCATATCTATCATTTTATTATCACATCTGGGACATCTGATCTCTTCTGTCATGCCTATTATTGTAAATCTTAATTTAAAAATAATGTCCAAAGGTTAATTAGTCGTTCAACTTTTTTTTGCAATAATTGGCAAACTTCAAACTTACGATATCTGATATTAAAGGAAAATCCGTTTCAAAAGAACTCAAAGATACAGATGCTAATTCTTTGTTAGGATTAGAGTTAGGAAATGAAACCGATGCTTCTATTGTAGGATTAACTGGAAAATTAAAACTCACTGGAGGTAGTGACAAATCTGGAGTTCCGATGAGAAGTGATGTTCATGGTGCAGCAAGAAAAAGAGTTTTACTTTCTAGAGGTGTTGGTTTACAAGATGCAGAATATGGACAACGAAAAAGAAAACTATTAAGAGGAAATTCAGTATCTGAAGAAATCTATCAAGTAAATTGTAAATTTGATGGAGAATTACCAATCGAAGCTCCTGTTGAAGAAGCAACAGAAGAAAAAACTAAAGATAAAAAAGAATAACTTAACATATACCGATTCTATTTTTTGACACATGCATTGGAGAGAAACTCTTCCTGATTGGTACGTCAAAAAATATGGTTATCAACCATGTGTCAACATTGGTACTGCAGGTCATGTAGATCATGGAAAAACCACTCTAATTCAAGCTTTAACTGGTTCATGGACAAGTGTTCATAGTCAAGAATTAAAACGTGGAATTACAATTCGCGTTGGTTACTCTGATGCAGCATTTTACAAATGTAAAAAATGTGAAGAGCCTTTAGGATACTCTACAACTCCAAAATGTAATAATTGTGGAAAAGAAAGTGAATTATCAAGAGTTGTAAGTTTTGTAGACAGCCCTGGACACGAAAGTTTGATGTCAAATATGCTTTCAGGTTCGGCATTAATGGATGGAGCACTACTATTAGTTGCGGCAAATGAAAAAGTCCCTAAACCCCAAACAAAAGAACATCTCTTAGCACTACAAACTCTTGGAATTCAGCAAATAGTTGTAGTTCAAAATAAAGTTGATTTACTTACTTATCAAGAAGCTCTAGATAATTATAAAGAAATAACAAATTTTGTTAAAGGAAGTCATGCTGCAAAAGCTCCGGTCATTCCAATCTCTGCACAGTCTGGATTAAACATTGATGCTTTAATTGGAGCCATTGAATCAACAATCAAAACACCAGAAAGAGATGAAAAAGCAGATACAGTAATGCATGTTTTACGTTCTTTTGATGTAAACAAACCTGGAATAAAATTAAAAGATATCAAAGGTGGTATAATTGGTGGAAGTTTAACTCAAGGAGTCTTCAATATTGGTGATGAAATTGAAATTAAACCAGGAATAATAAATGAAAAGAAAAAAACATATGAACCATTACTTACTGAAATTACATCTTTAGGAACTGCTGCAGGTATTGTTGAATCCGTAAAGCCTGGTGGCTTGGTTGCTATAGGAACAAAATTAGATCCTTCGATGACTAGAAGTGATTCCTTTATTGGCTCAGTTATTGGTAAACCTGGCACTCTTCCTGATAATTCAACTTTGTTAAAATTAGATGTCAATTTGTTTGATTCTGCAGTAGGTGCTACTGAAGATATCAAGGTCCAACCAATTTCATCTGGAGAGCTACTTCGACTTAACATTGGTACTGCTCCAGTTTTAGGTACAGTCAAAAAAATAAAATCAACTAATGTTGAGATAGAACTTAAAAGACCTGCTTGTATATTTGAAGGAGGTAATGTAGCAATCAGTAGAAGAATTGCTGAAAGATGGCGACTTATTGGTGCAGGAATAGTTGGTTGAAGTCATTTGTGACACAAGTTTTTTAATTCATCTGGCCACAAACAGAATCAAAAATTTAGATAATCTTGATGTTGAGATTGGTCAAATTAGTTTTGTTGTACCACAGGTAGTAAAAAATGAGTTATTTGAATTGGAAAAAAATCCTGATAAAAAACAAGATGTAAAATTAACTTTGAAATACATTAAAAATTTGAAAACAATTCCAATACTTGGTTCATTTGCAGACAAAGAATTGCTTGATTATGTTTTAAAAAACAGAATAATTGTAGCTACGATGGATAAAGAATTAAAAAAACAGATCAAAAATAATGGAAGTTCAATTATGTCTTTTTCAAATAACAAAGTTGTTTTGGAATCTTAGAAATATTTAAGATTGAGTAATTACCAACAATTTCGATGACTTTGAGTTTCACGAGTGAAGCATTTGAAAATGGTGGAGTTATTCCAAAAAAATATGGATATAAACATGGAAACATAAGTCCTTCTCTAAAAATTAACGAAATCCCCGAAAACACAGTGTCACTTGTTTTGATAATGGATGATCCTGATGCAATGGGAGCTGTTGGTAAAATTTGGGTACATTGGGTTGTATGGAATATAGATCCTAAAAGTTGTGATTTTAAAGAAAATTCTACACCGAAATATTGTAGTGAGGGAAAAACTGATTTTGGTGAAATTGGTTATGGGGGTCCTGCTCCTCCAGATAAAGAGCATACGTATATTTTCAAATTGTATGCATTAGATCAAAAATTAGACATCGTTAAAGGTTCAACTAAACAAGAAGTTGAATTGTCTATGAAAAATCATATTATTGAAGAAGCTGTACTTCAGGGAAAATTTGCTCCTTAATTTAAAATAATTTTAAGATTTTTTATACAAAGAATAATAAACAAAGTTTTTTCAAAAACATTGCTTGTTAGTAAATACAAAACTTGTTTCTATAGGTAGCTTTGATTTAAAATTAAACCATCTTTTAATCATTGGAGTTTTATCTTTATCTTTCACTGTGTCTTTTCTTCTTCGTGCTCAACCTGCTGATTATGGATTTGAACTAAATGAATTTGATCCTTTTTTTAATTATCGTGCAACTCAATACATTGTTGATAATGGAATCCCAGCATATCTTGAATGGAATGATGATCTTAGTTGGTATCCTACAGGTCGAGACGTCTCTTCAAATTCTCAGGTGACTCTTCATCTAACTGCTGCAATTACATACTGGATTTTTGGAGGTGGGGGCGAACTGTATGATTTTACAATTTTATTCCCTGTAATTTTTGGTTCATTATCTGCGATAGTCATTTTTGCACTGGTTAGAGTGATAGGTGGCACTACAGCTGGTTTATTTTCTGCACTTTTATTTTCAGTTTCATTACCAATTTTAATTCGTAGTCCAATAGGATGGTTCAAATCAGAACCTTTGGGGTTGTTTTTTGCTCTTTTAGCAGTATATTTGCTTTTAAGTGGAATAAATTCTCAAAATAAAAAAATATCTATTTCAAAACTTGTAATATCTGGAATTTTTACAGCATTTTCTATTTCAGCATGGGGTGGAAATCAATTCTTTGTTATGCCTTTGGTACTTTTCTTCATTGTTTTACCTTTTTTGAGAGCAGATCATAAATTTATCATCTGGGCTATACCGATTTATACAATTAGTACAATCATTATTTCATTAGGGTTTGAACGTGTCAGTTCTAGTTTTATTTTTGGCATAGGCGGAATTTCATTAATAACCTCTACTTTATTTTTGGTATCTTGTATTTTAATACAAAGCAAATCTACTAAAAATAAAACAAGAAATGGTTTGATATTTCTACTAGCGTTTTTAATTCTTATTCCTTTAATTTTAGTGGCAAATTCTGAATCTCAATTTTTACCTTCAGCTAGTCATAGATATCTTAATGCGCTAAATCCATTTTTAACTACAACAGATCCATTAGTTGATTCTGTGTCAGAACATGCTACCACGACTTTATCCCAATCATTTCTGTTTCATTCGGTACTTATGATTTTTTCAGGCTTAGGAATTTGGCTAATTATTAAAAATTCTCAAAATAAAAAATCCAATTTTATCAAAAATGATATGTTATCATTTGCTTTAATCTTAGGGATCATTGGAGTGTATACTGCTTCAACATTTGTTAGATTGGAAGTTTTTGCATCAATTTCTGTTATTGTTTTGGCATCATTAGGTTTAACTACGTTAACAAAAGAATTTTTCAAAATTCAATCTGAATCAAAAAAACCTATTGGTAATTTTATAAAATTACCTTATGTTATAGGAATTATTCTTCTTCTTATCATACCAATGGTTTATCCAATGGGTTCGGAAGTGTATCATCTGACAAATGCACCTCCTACAATTTTGAATGGGGGTTCAGCATATACAATCGCTACTGATGATTGGTTAGATGCCTTAGATTGGATAAAAAATAATACTCCTAAAGACGCTGTTGTGGCATCTTGGTGGGATTACGGTTACTGGATCTCTACAATGAGTGAAAGAGCTACTATAGCAGATAATTCAACAATCCATACAACTATTATTCAAAATATAGCAAAAATGTTCTTGAATAATCCTAATTCATCATGGCATTCTCTAAATGAAATGCAAGCAGATTATGTACTTGTTTTCGTTGCTGGTGAAAAATTAAATTTAGAATCCACCCAATCATTTTATAGATTAGGAGGTGGGGGTGATGAATCAAAGAAACAATGGTTCATGAGAATTGCAGGATTGGATGAAAGCAAATATCTCTATTCTGATGGAGCAAGTGGAACTGATTATTTTTGGAATGAGACCTTACTCGGTAAAATGTTTCCATTTACTTTATTAGGATATGTTAATCCTAATAATTTGAATCAGCAATCTGAAACATATATTGATGGTATGATTCCAAT
The DNA here is from genome assembly GCA_905479565.1 of uncultured Candidatus Nitrosopumilus sp. Lineage (GTDB taxonomy): Archaea > Thermoproteota > Nitrososphaeria > Nitrososphaerales > Nitrosopumilaceae > Nitrosopumilus. The sequence continues at coordinate 76,748 of CAJQMY010000018.1, read as the reverse complement.
TTATGAAAAAAATATAAAATATACTCTTGATGGAAATGGGCCTCTAAAACTAGTTTATGCATCACCAAGTTATGTTGAAGAAAAAGTTGGACCTATGATTGGTGTTTTTATTTATGAAGTGAACAAAAATTATAAATCCGTACCCTAAGAATATCTTTCAGCTAACCTGTATCTCATGTATTTGTCATCTGGTGAAAATCTTGCTGGATGGACAGAAATTGTTTCTTCACTGCATTCTGGGCATTTTGCTTTTAATGTATAATGATTACACTTTGAACATTTTCTTAATAAAAATCTCATTTTAGTTTTCCCTTGTTTTCTTTGAATCTTCCCTTGTAAATTTGAATGAACCTTTTTTCTTTTCTATGTTTGTTTCAATTTCCTCTATTATTGGTTTTAATAATTTTTCAGCCGATTTGAAATCTTCTGAAATAATTGAAAGTCTATATTTTGGTGCACCCAAATATGTAATATCTATGGTAGAATCTTTTTTGATAATATCTAATAATGTTTTTTTAATTATTTCAACACCGTTAGATTGATTGTTTGTAATTTCCATAATGCCTCTAATTTCTACTGATGGAAGTTTAATTTTTGAACAAATATCTTCAATTACTGCAGCTGTCTTTTTTGTAAGCTTTAATTCTTTGACTGTTTCAATCCCATTCCTTCCAATAGATATGAAGGCATCATATACAGAATCAAATTTTGAATAAATGCTGTCTTCTAATTTTTCAATTTCTTCATCTGATAATTTAGCTTTTTCTTGAACGTTTTGTAATAGTGTTTTACCTTTTTCAAACTTTTTAACTTCTTTGAGCTTTTGTTTTTTCTGATCTTTTGAAACTTGTTTTAATGAGAGATCTATGTCTCCTCGTTGAGCATTTATTTTTTTTACAAGAAGAACTTTTTTCTCGCCATCTCTTACGAATCTGCTAACTGATCTTATCCAACCTGGAGCAATTTCTGAAATATGTAAGAATCCCTGAATGTCATCATATTCATCTAGTGTGACATAAGCCCCATGATCCATTACTTTAGTAATGGTTGCAAGAATAATTTCCCCTTGTTCTGGCATTTCTTGGGTTTCAACAGACATTTCTTCTAAAACCTCTTTATGCGTAAATTAATGTTTGCTGGCTAGAAATCAATCCCTTTTTTTGCTTTAATTCCTTGTTGAAATGGATGTTTTATCTCTCTCATTTCTGTAACAAGATCAGCAATTTTAATAATCTCATCTTTGGCATAGTTTCCTGTTAATATCAAATCCACTTCTTTTGGTTTTGATTTTATTATATTTAGAACATCATCAACTGAAATTAAATTAAGATTTACCGCATAGTTTATCTCATCTAAAATTACAATGTCATAATTTCTTGATTGAATTTTTTCATTACTAATTCTAATTGCTTCTTTTGCTACCTTTTCATGATCGTCTCTTGGGCTTTTATCATCAATTATGCCAACAAATCCTTTCCCGATTGCGACCATTTCAAATTCAGGTTCAAGCCTTTTTGATGAATCCATTTCACCATAATGCCATGAACCTTTAATGAACTGAATCATGCAAGTTTTCTTTTCATATCCAGTTGCACGCAAAGCAATCCCTAAAGCTGCGGTTGTTTTACCTTTACCTTTTCCAGTATATACTATAGTCAAACCATCATTTTCCATATTTCTTATTTCATAGTTCTCGCTAAAAACATTGAGGATATCCACAATCTATCAATTTAAATAAAAAATGATCCTAGTCATGCAAATTGAAAATCCCTAGAATTGTAATTGGCGGTGCTACTAGTGGTGTTGGAAAAACATCAATTACATGTTCAATAATTTATGCATTACAAAAAAATGGTTTTTCTATTCAGCCATTTAAGGTCGGACCTGATTATATTGATCCAGGCTATCTATCTAGCATTTCAAAAAATGAAACATACAATCTGGATGCATGGCTTATGGGTGAAAATCAATTACTGAATAGTTTTACATCAAATTCAAAATCTGATATGTCTGTAATCGAAGGAGTCATGGGATACTATGATGGTTTTGGTGGAGATTCAAATTATGCTAGTACACATCATGTAGCGTCGATAACGAAATCGCCGGTACTGTTAGTTTTAGATGCAAGTAAAACTTCTCGCTCTATTGCAGCAACTGCGCTTGGATTCTTAAAATTTCATAAAAATTCTTGTATATCTGGAATTATTCTAAATAAAATAGGCAGTAAAAAGCATGAATTTTTGTGTAGAAGTGCTTTAGAAAAAACTAAAATTCCAATTATTGGTGTAATTCCAAAAAATCCTTTACTAAATATGTCGTCAAGACATCTTGGATTAATTTCGACATTAGAGAGTAATGTTCTTAAAAAACAAATTAAGAAAGTATCTAAAATTATTTCAGAAAATATTGATATTAATCAAATAATAAAAATTGCAAAAAATTCATCTGAACTTACTAAAAAATCAAAACCTGTATTTAAAAAAACAACGACTACTATTGCAGTTGCACTTGACACTTCATTTAATTTCTATTATCAAGATAATTTAGAAGCATTACGCCGTGAAGGTGCAAGTTTAAAATTCTTCAGTCCTATAAAAGATAAAAAAATTCCGAAGTGTGATGGCATTTACATCGGCGGTGGGTTTCCAGAAATTTTGGGAAATTCCCTTGAAAAAAACCAAACTATGAAAAAATCAATAAAGAAATTATCTGAAGACAATCTTCCCATTTATGTTGAATGTGGCGGATTGATGTATCTGACAAAATCTATTTTATCTGAAAATAAAAAATATAAAATGATTGGCCTTTTTGATGCTGAAACTAAAATGACCAAGAAAATGATGCTAAATTACACAAAAGGTAAGATTATTTCAAAAACTCCGATATCTGAAAAATTACTTAATTTTCAAGGGCATGAATTTCATTATTCACGTTTAGATTCAGTTTCGTCTGATTCAAAATTTGCTTATACTTTAGAAATAGGTGAAGGAATAAAGAAACATCAGGATGGACTAATTCAAGATAATACATTGGCATCTTATGGCCATCTTTATTTTGATAGCTCAAACTATGCAGAAATTTTTATTAAAAATTGTATGAAATCTTCAAAGAGATGATTCTGCTCTAATTAATTTGAAAATTGCATTAATTGTAGCAGAAACTGAAGAACTTCCTCCCTTTCTACCAATATTGGTGATAAATGGTGCTTTTTCTAACTTTGATAACTCTTCTTTTGATTCTGCAGCACAGATGAATCCTACTGGAATTCCAATGATTAAAGCTGGTTTTACTATGCCTTCTTTGACCATCTGAATTACTTCTTGAAGTGCGGTTGGGGCATTCCCTATTGCTACAACTCCCCCATTAATGTCTGAGATTGCTGTCCTCATGGATACTTGGGAACGAGTTTTGCCTTCTTTTTTTGCTAATTCCATTATTTCCGGTTTTGAAATATTACAAACTACATTGTTTCCAAAATCTTTTGGATTTTGTTTGTTCATTCCTCCAATCACTCCGTTAACATCAACTACTATGCTACAACCATTTTTCAAAGCATTCATTCCGCTTTCAATTGCATCTTTATGAAAAATTAACTTGTTTTTATCTGCAAAATCAAAATCCGCTGTAGAATGAATTATTCTTCTAACGATAGGCCATTCTTTTTCGCTAAAATTATGTGAACCTATCTCATCTTCAATCATTTGCATACTGGCATCTTCAATTGATTGGCCTTTCTTAGTTTGCATCTTCTACCTCTTTTGCTCTCTCTAAAATCAAATCTATCATTTTTTGATCTGTTCCAATATGTTTAGTAATGTATGCTTTTCCTATGGTAGATTTTTCAAGTGCTGGTATCAAATCATTGTTAATGTCAGTTTTTACATGCGCACCTTCATGAAGAAAATAAAAAACAATTATCAAAACTTTAGGATTATTTTTTTCGCATTTTTTGATTCCTTCAAAAATATCTGGCTGTTCTATTTCTAGCCAACATCTGCTAACATTTCTATAGGAATCTTTTAGTTGATTTACAATATAGTCTAAAGACATTTGGGCATTAGGATCTTTGCTTCCATGTCCAATGATCATTACATCTACTTCATCATTTGAAAGTAAAACATTATTTTCAGTTAGCGTCGTGGATATTCTACTTTGAACAACGTCAACTAAAGTTTTATGCATGCTCATTTGTTTTGTAACTACAAACTTTACGCTGGTGTCTTTTTGGTATTTCATTACTTCTGTAACTGCAATTTTCACTTTTTTGCCAGGATACAAAAAATAGGGAACAATAGTCAAAGAATCAATATCTTCTTTTAGACATTTAGGAATTCCATCCTCGATATATGGCGGTTCTACCTCTAGAAAACAAAAATCTGTAAATTCATAGTCCCCTTTTGCCTTGATTCCTTGACAAATTATATCCAATTCTTCAGATGCTTCTCTTTCTCTGCTTCCTCTGTCAATAAGCAACAATCCTCTTTTCAATTCATTATCCTCGCTATAGCTATAGTCAAATTTGGTGGGAATTTCTGCTTTTCTACTATTAATTGGCCTTTAGATACTTTGATGGCAGCAGCTTCAGAAACACTTGCGGTTCCCTCGAAGGCTTTTACCGTTTCAGAAGGATTTGGAGCAGAAATTTCTGCTAAATCTTCTCTATTTACATATTCTACTGGAATTCCCATTTCTTTTCCAAGATCTATTAGTCCTTGTACATCTTCTGGTTTTTTTATTGAAACTAGTTTTGCAATTGATTTTGAATTTAGTTTAAATTTTTCTAAGCAAAGATCAATCCCTTTTCTAATAGTTTCTTTTGAGGTATCCCAATGTAATCCAATACCGATTACTAAACTTGGTGGACGATATATCACAGATTTTTTTGATATTTCATTATCAATAGTTTTATCAGAAATTATTAAGTGAGCTCTGGAATTTGATTTTTTTAACTCTTCCATGTTTTTATATATCACAATATTTTTTGGCAATTTTTTATACCAATTCCTTTCCCCTGTTTCTTGAAATACTCCTATTGGTTCTTCATTTACCATATGTGCACTAATTTTGGTTACTGTTGAATCATCATCTATTTTCCAATTAAATTCTCTTCCTACAAGATCTACTGCAATTGTTTTGTTTACATCGGCCGCTGTAGTAATTACAGGCGATGCTCCAAGTTTCTTAGCAATTTCTTTAGTTAGATCATTGGCTCCACCTATATGTCCAGATAAAACACTAATTACAAAATTTATTTTATCGTCAATTACAATTACTGCAGGATCTGTTTTTTTATCTTTCAAATGTGGAGCAATTAATCTAATTACCGCCCCTAATGAAAAAATACAGATCAAAGCATTATTATTTTTAAAAAGTTCAACGATTTTCTCTGTTGTAGGCTCAGAATACCATGTAATCCCTACTGCGTCAGTTGTTAGTTTTGATGGAGCAAATACATTCCATTTTGGAAATAGTTTTTTTAGATTTTCTCCAATACTTATTCCATTTTTAGTAATGGCAAGAACTGAAGTTTTTTCCATAATCAAAACTTTTTAACTTTAATAAAATACCTTACTGTTCAGATTTTCTAGCCAAAATATTTCCTTCAAAATCAAACAATATTACATCAATTGGAACTTTTTTTTCAGAATGTTTTCTCATATGTTTGTACGTCTCACTACAAATCAAGTCGAAAAACCCTTCAATCTTATTTTCTTGAATAATTTCAGAAACATGTCTTGCTGTATTTGCTTTTTTTATCTCTTGAATTATGCTTTCGTTAGCATTACATTTTTGTGCTAATTCAGCTAGAAAACCCATATCTACTTTAGATCCTTTGACATGAGTTTGTTTAACACCTGCAGCCATTTTTGCTAGCTTTCCAATGAAACCTACGACATATGTTTTGTTGATATTTTTTCTACCACACTGCTGAATGGCGTATCCTGAAAAATCACCTATTTGTACAAAACAATGTTCTGGTAAATCTATTATTTTTTTTGCAAAATCTTCACTTCTTCCACCAGTTGTAAGCACCACTGTATCATTTTCTGCTGCAATTACTACATCCAAATTTTGTCTAATTGATGCTGCATAAGCTGCTGTCGAAAATGGAATCACGATTCCACTAGTTCCTAAAATTGAAATTCCATTTATAATTCCTAATCTTGGATTGTCAGTTTTTGGTCCTAACTCTTTCCCTTTAGGTACTGAAATAACTATCCTGATTCCTTTCTCTAAAAGAATTCCTTTTCCTACTTCTCTCAGATTTTCAATAATCATTTTTTTAGGAACTGGATTTATTGCAGGCTTGTTAATCTCCAAACCCAATCCTAGTTTGGTTACTATGCCGACTCCTTCCCCCCCATCGATTTCAATTTCATTTATTTTTTTAGTAAATGATAGATCCACAACAATTTCTGCACCATGAGTAACATCTGGATCATCACCTCCATTTTTGATTACTATGCATTTTGCTTTATCAGACTCAAATTCACATAAATTAATTGGAATTTGAATATTGGATCTTTTTGGTAACAAAATATTTATCTTCTCAATTTTTTTCTGATTAATTATTGATAATAATGCAGCTTTCGATGCAGCAGTTGCACAACTTCCTGTAGTATAACCTGTCTTTAATTTTGTCTTTTCTTCTTCCACATTAGTTGTATTCATTTTATGGTATTAACTCTTATTTCTTAATTTTTGAAAATTATTCAAATAGATTTAAAATTAAAATAAACTTGATTTTATTATGGTTAAACCTCTGAAGATTATTGTTACTGGAGCTAGTGGGTTTATTGCAAAAAACCTTCGAAAATATTTATCAGAAAAAAATGTTGAATTAATCTCAATATCTAGAAACAACTTTAAGAATTTTACATGTGAAACCAAAATTATCTCAAAGAATTATGAAGAAAAAAACCTCCCTAAAAAAATACACAATTCAGATGCATTAATTCATCTTATTGGGATAGGAAAACAATCTGTAAACACTGATTATGACATGATAAATACTGAATTGACAAAACATATTGTAAATTTAAGTAAAAAATCTAGAATAAAAAAAATTATTTTTTTGAGTGGTTTAGGAGTTTCATCAAAAACATCATTGGGTTACTTTATTTCAAAATATAATGCAGAAAAACAAATTATTAATTCTGGTTTAGATTTTACAATTTTTAGACCTTCGTATATTGTTGGAAAAGATGATTTATTTTCAAAAAATCTAAAAAAACAAATTAATTCTGGAGAAATTATAATTCCAGGTTCCGGATTCTACTCAATTCAACCTATTCATGTGTCTGACGCTGTAAAAGTTATTTTTGAATCAGTATCGCAATCAAAATTCAATAATAAAATCATTGATCTTGTCGGGCCTGATTATGTAACTTTTGAAAAATATGTTAAACTCTTTTCTAAAGGAACCAAAACAAAAATTAGAAAAATCAAACTTGAAGAGGCATACCATGATGCAATAATAAATTCAAAATTTGATTTTGGAATTGATGATCTTAATATTCTAATAGGCAATTTTAAAGGAAATCACAAAAGATTATCTAAAATATCTAAAATTGAATTTAAATCAGTATTGAGATTACTACAATCCGGCAGATCGCTTTAGTGTTTCAGATTTGTCAGTTTTTTCCCAAGTAAATTCTGGCTCATTTCTTCCAAAATGACCATATGCAGCAGTTTTTTTGTAAATAGGTCTTTTTAAATTTAATTGAGAGATAATTCCAGATGGTTTCATATCAAAATTCTTTCTAACTAACTTCTCAATTTGACTTTCAGGAATTTTATTTGTTCCAAATGTATTTACATAAAGTGATACTGGCTCTGCTACTCCTATGGCATATGCTAATTGAACTTCACATCTATCAACTAATCCTGCGGCTACAAGATTTTTTGCAATATATCTACACATGTAACATGCAGATCTGTCAACTTTAGATGGATCCTTTCCTGAGAAAGCACCTCCACCATGTCTTCCAAATCCACCATAACTATCAACAATAATTTTTCTTCCAGTTAATCCTGCATCACCATGAGGACCACCAATTACAAATTTTCCTGTAGGATTTATGTGAGTTTTAATTTCATCATTCCAAAGACTTCCTAAAACTGGCTTGATTACCTTAGCAATAATTTCTCTTGATATTTCCTCTTGGGCAATTTCTGGAGCATGTTGTGTTGATATAACAACTGTCTCAATTTTTGTAGGTTTGTTATCTTCGTATCTTACAGACACTTGTGATTTCCCATCAGGTCTAACCCATGGCAAAGTATTGTTTCTTCTTACTTGTGATAATTTTTGAATAAGTTTGTGTGCTAGTAAAATTGGCATAGGCATTAGTTCTTTAGTTTCATTTGATGCATAACCAAACATCAAACCTTGATCTCCTGCACCTTGTTCTTTTCCTTCAGCAGCTGTTACACCTTGACTGATATCTGGACTTTGTGAATGCAATTTTAAATCAACTTTACAGCTATCCCCATCAAACATCAAATCTTTGTTGTCATAACCAATCTCTTTGATTGTTTTTCTAACTAATTCTTCTTGAGATTTTTTGTCAAATTCTGCTTTTGATGTAACTTCTCCTGATACAACAACATAATCAGTTGTGACCATTGTTTCAACTGCAACTCTGGAATTAGGATCTTGTCTAATGTATTCATCTAAAAATGCGTCAGAAATATTGTCACATATTTTATCTGGATGTCCTTCAGTAACTGATTCAGACGTAAATAGAAAATTGTTGGTCATAAAACCACACTACTGACTAGAGTTCGTTTTCTAGTTTGATAAATAATACGTTGTTGCCTCTTACGATAACTCTGCCGTAATTTGCAATTGTTTTGCCATTATGAAGCTCTTCAGCATCGGTCATAATCAAATTCATATAAGAATCCACATTGTCCATCTTTCCTTTATACTCAACTTCATTTTTCAGTCTTACAGTAACTTTCTTCTTGGTACTTTTTTGAAGAGTTGTTAGAGGTCTTTTTGCGCTAGTTGGTTGGGACACTAATTGTTCACTTATTTTGAAACTTTGTTCTCTAGCATAAAAGCCTTACCTCTTTTATGAAAATTGAAATTCTTTAAATTTTTTCTTCTTTTTCTAATAATTATCAAAATGATCTCTACAGGTTTACAAAAATTAGACAAATTCTTGTCAGGTGGAATTCCTAATAATGTAATTGTAGATATATTTGGTGAAAATGGAACTGGAAAAACTTTATTCTTGTTGCAATTGTGTATAAATTCAATTAAAAATGATGGCAATGTTTTGTATTTGGACACTACTGGTGGATTTAGACCAGAACGAATTATTGAAATTCAAAAAGAATTAAAAATAGAGATGAATTTGTTGGAAAAAATCACTGTTTCAAGAATTACAAACACATCAGAACAAATCAAATCAATCAACAATCTTGAACAAAGTGATTTTACTTTAATTGTAGTTGACAATATTACTGATTTATTTTCTTATGAATACCAAAAAGATGAATCTACATTTGAAAAAAACCTATTATTTATGAAATACATGCACAACTTATCAAAATTAGCAATCACAAAAAAAATTCCAATAATTATTACTAATATGATTAGAATAGCTAATGATGTTGAGGTAGAAAATATGCAAAATGCAATTGATCTTTACACACACATTAAAATCCATTTTTTCAAAAATTTATCAAAATTTAATGGCCAAATCTATTGGGCATTAAAAAAAGAAAATTTCTCTTACACAATAAGTAAAATTGGGCTATCTGATAATGGTGAAGATTTTTAATGGTCTCTTCTAATTATAAATAATGGCAGGAATTTTTGATTCAATACCAATTATCACTGTAGTTTTATTTGCACTTGGCTTAGTTGGTGTAATCGTTTATGAAAGATCACGATCAAATACCCCAGTCGAACCAACCTCTTAATTCTCTATTTAGAAAATTTGGTTTTTCTAAACTAACTGAGATTCAGAAAAAAGCATCACCGATAATTTTGCAAAAAAAAGACTGTCTTGTAATTGCACCTACTGGTTCTGGTAAAACAGAATGTTCAGTCATTCCAATTTTTTCACTTATAAAAAATGTCAAAAAAACTGGAAAGATCAAAACTCTATACATTACTCCACTAAGAGCATTGAATCGTGATGTTTTTAGAAGAATTATAGAATATGCTCATAAAAATAAGTTAACAATTGAAATTCGTCATGGTGATACTAGTCAAAAGGATAGAAAAAAAATAACTGAAAATCCACCTGATATTCTAATTACTACTCCTGAAACTCTTGTCATTCTTTTGACACAAGTCAAAATGCTTATTGCGTTAACTGATTTAGAATGGATTGTAATAGATGAAGTACATGAATTACTATCTAGCGAAAGAGGCTCGCAACTGTCACTAAGTATTGAAAGACTAGAATTAAACTCAAAATACTCTCTTACAAAAATTGGATTATCTGCTACTGTTGGGAATTTTAAAGAGGCAGGGAAGTTTGTTGTAGGTACTAAACGAAAATGTAAAATCATTCGGGATATTTCTGTAAGAAAGTATGATGTAGAAATAAAATATGTTGATGGGACTATTTCAGATGTTGCTCAAAAAATTATTGATCATGTAACAAAGTTAGAATTGGATTCTCCAATCCTTCTTTTTACAAATACTCGAGGAGAAGCTGAATTTTTAGCATCAATTTTAAAAGAAAAATCATCTATTTCTATTGAATTACATCATGGTTCTCTCTCAAAACAAGTAAGGGAAGAAACTGAATTAACTTTACGTGAAGGAAAACGTGGTATTGTAGTATGTACATCTTCATTAGAATTAGGTTTGGATATTGGATCAATTGAACTAGTAATTCATTATGGTTCTCCTAGACAAGTATCTAAATTTGTTCAAAGAATTGGTAGAAGTAAACATAATCGTGATGCATCGGCTCAAGGATTAATTATCACAAATAATCCTGATGATGAATTTGAAACAAGAGCTATTCTTGATCGTATTCAGGAAAGTTCCATTGAAAAACAAATAATCCATGAGGGTTCACTTGATGTTTTAGCTCATCATTTAGTTGGATTATCAATGCAAATTGGTGAAATTTCAGTGGAGCAAGCTTTTGATTTGGTAATCAAAGCATATCCTTTCAGGAATTTGAAAATTGAAGATCTATTTGGCGTGTTAAATTTACTTGATTCAAACTATTTGATATTTTTTGATAGAACAAAAATGACTTATTGGAAGAAAGGCGGTGCTTTCAAATACTATTTCGAAAATCTTTCTACAATACCTGATATCTTGAAATTCAAAGTTTTTGATAGTGTTGGCAAAAAAATTATTGGATCTTTAGATCAAAGATTTGTAGGCGATTTTGGTGATTCAGGAAATATTTTTGTCTTAAAAGGTTCACAATGGAGAATTCTAAATGTGGATGAAAAATCATTCAGTGTTAATGTAGAGCCTTTCAGAGGAGGAGGAATCACTGTGCCCTATTGGGAAGGAGAAAGTATTCCAATTGATTACAAGACTGCAAAAAAAGTAGGATCTTTCCGTAGTAAAGTTAAGAATGGAAATTTTACATTGACAAATAAAATAATTGAAAAATTAACTATTGATCCAATTCCAGATGAAAATAACATTGTAATTGAATCTAATCGCTCTCAAGGATCAATAGTAATTCATTCTTGTATGGGCTCAAAAATTAATTCCACATTATCTGCATTACTTTCTTCAATGCTATCTACGATGTTGGGATCAGTGGTTGACTCTCGTTCTGATGGATATAGAATAGCTTTGTCTTCTACAGCAAGAATTTCAGAAAAACTTTTCATGGAAATTCTACAAGATGATTATGATTTACAATCAGTTGTTAGTGAATCTTTAACCGGAACACATAATGTAAACTGGCGAACTTGGTGTGTTGCAAAAAAATTTGGCATAGTTGGCCGTGGTGCGGTATATGAAAGAAAATCTGCTCGATTTTTGTATGAACGATATTCTAAAACAGCACTTGTACATGAAGCATTACGAGAATTATTTCATGACAAATATGATCTAAAAAATACTGAAAAAATCCTAAAAAAGATCAAAGATGACAAAATTCATGTCACTTGGTTAGAAATTGATAGATTCTCAAAATTGGCTGAATCCATTTTAGATCATACAGCAAAATATTACTCCTCTCCAGTAAATCTTGACAAGGGAATCATTGATCTTGTTAAAGATAGACTAGAAAAAACTAAACATCGTTTGATTTGTGCTCGTTGTGGAAAATGGGAACGTGTAATGCAAACTTTTGAGATAAAAGATTTGATGATTTGTCGTTATTGCAAGGCAAGACAAATCACTGCCACATATTATTCAGATTATGATTTATCTAAAATAATTAGAAAAAAATATGGTGGAGAAAAATTATCTGCAGAAGAAAAACACAAGTTTATTCGTGCCTGGAAAGTTGCTTCATTGGTTGAAAATTTTGGTAAAACTGCCATCACTGTGATTTCTGGGTATGGTGTTGGTGCTGACACTGCTGCAAGAATTTTAAGAGACATGGTGGATGAAGAACATTTGTTTAAACAAATCTATGAGGCAGAAAGACAATACGTTGTAACCCGAGGTTTTTGGGATTCTTAATTCTTTTTTGTAATTTTAGAAAAAGGAGTAATGAAAAGTTCTATACGACCTTCTAATCCTGGTTTTGCATTAAGTCCTGTAATCGAAATAATTTCTCCCAATTCACATTTATCAATAATTCTTGCTTGATTTCTCCAACCTTTTACCCAAATTTGACCTGTATCATCTTCAACAAACATTTCTGAAAGTGCTATGGATTCACCTGATTTTGTTTGAACTTCACGTCTTTCAGGAACTTTCAAAACTATTGCTTCAATACAATAACTTGCATTTACTTTGATGTCATTAATTTTTGTTCTGAGTTGGGACAATGAAGGAATAGACTCATCATTATCTAATTTTCTTACAAACGAATTCTCATCTAATAATATTGAATTTCCATAAATTTTTGATGGCATGCATTCAATGACATCTCCTTCTACACAAATGCTAGTTGAATTTGATGAATCATTGATGTTGAACAAATTCTTTTTACTGTCAACTGCTAAAATCATATTTTTACCATTTTCTGTTGGTATTATAGAAAGAATTCTTGTAATTATTGGCTCTGCTTCTTTACCGCCTTCAATTTCAATTATTGTAGAATCATTTCCATGAATTTCAAGGCCTTGATTTCCAGATTTTACTCTAACACCAAGCAATCTTGCTTTGGCAGATTGTGAAATCATATTTGGTATGGTGGATTCATCTTTCCCCCATAGAACTACTCTCATTCCACTCCCATCTTTTCCTTTTAGCCTCATTTTTAGTGCTTTTCCAGGCATCCCGCGAGAATTTGTAAATTCCATTCCACTAATTGCTCCATCAATAGTTCCAGAAATTACTAAATCTTTTTGACCTTCTTTAGATTCACTAACATCTTTTGTAATGGTATCGATAGTTGGAATTTCACTTTTGGTATCTGTGGTTTCTATATTTGATCCAGAACCAATGTTAATTGTTGGAGAGCCATCTAGATCAGATTTTACATAAGCTTTGATTATTTTAATTAAATCTCCAGGTTTTAGATTTTCAACATCAGGGAGATTTGCTTTTTCATCCCATAATTTTACACTAGCTGTAGAATTTGTATCATATACGGTCATCGTTCTCAAATAGAATGGAGAGCCATCCTTTCTAGAAAATTGTTTTGCAGGTGAAAGATTCAAAACTCTTGTCTTTAACGAAATTTCTTTTGCTCCAGCGTATAGATCTTTTAAACCAATTCCAACTTTTTCTGGTTCTGATAATGTGATCCCGTAATCTGATGCAATTAAAAATAATGCTCCCTGATCTGTTAGATAACCTGCACCAATTTTTTCTTTCTTTTGTTTAATCTGCTCTTCAAGATCATTTTTAGTTAATTCTGGCTTTTGTGCAAGTAATTTATCAATAAGATTTTCAAACTCAGACAATTCATTTTTTGATAACTTGTTCTATTAATAAAAATTTCATTCTAGTGATATTTTTTTTAACAGAATGATCGCTAGAACATATTTTTATCCAATTCTAAAATTTAGAAGTTAACTTATTTTTTAAACCCCTACATGGTTTATCATAATCCATTTAAATTCCTCTTAAAACGTCTTGATTTATCTCACTAACTAAATTAATAGGAAGATCGCAGCTTTGGTATGTCATGCATTGATGTTAACCATTTATCAAAATCATATGGCTCAGTTCATGCAGTCGATGATCTTAATCTATCAGTAAAATCAGGTCAAGTTTTTGGATTTTTAGGCCCAAATGGTGCGGGAAAATCTACCACAATCAAGCTCCTTACAACTCTTATTCCGCCATCAAGTGGTTCACTATCTATTTTGGGTGTAGATGCTATAGCAGAACCTCTCAAAATTCGCCATAAAATTGGAGTAGTCTTACAACAACCTAGCTACGAGCCTACATTGTCAGTTGAAAAATCTCTTGAGAAATATGGGATGATGTGGAATGTTCCTAAAACTGAACGTAAAAAAAGAATGGAACAACTCTTGAATGACTTTGATCTAGTTAAAATTCGTAAAAAAAGAAATGAAGATCTATCTATTGGTCAAAGAAGAAGAGTCCAAGTGGCACGTGAATTCATGCATGATATGGAATTGTTATTTTTGGATGAACCTACAGTAGGATTAGATCCAAGTGCTAGAAGAAAATTATTAGATTATTTAAAAAATAAAGTCAAAACAGGTTTAACAATTTTTTACACTACGCATATTCTATCTGAAGCAGAATATCTATGTGATCAAATAGCTATTATTGATAAAGGTAAAATTGTTACTGTTGATTCACCTGATGCTTTAAAAAATAGATTTGGGAAAGAAAAAACTATTAAAATTCATTTGTTAGAAAAACAACCTAAAATCAATTCTCTTTTATCTGATGTAATTGATTGTAAAATTGATTTTGAAACTGGAACAAATATCATTATTCGTTCAGAGCAATCTGAATTAATATTGTTAAAAATATTAAAAATACTTAATGATAATGGAATTGATATCGAAGATTTATCTGCAGTACCTACAAATCTTGAAGAAGTCTTTTTGAATATGGTGAGAGAAAATACATCCCATAATTAGACTCGTAAATAGAAATCTCACGATTTCTCTTAATCCTGGTTTTTTAATTTGGCAAATAATTTTTCCTTTAATCTATATTTTTGTAGCTGGTTTTGCTTATGCACCATTAATCAATGCTGTTCCATTTGGAAATAAAGATCTTGATTATCCAGCATTTTTGGCATCTGGCATGATTGGGTTTAACATAATGAATAGTACACTAATTTCTGGTATCATTATCTGGAATGATAGAAAACACGGAATGTTTGAACAAATTATGTCTGGACCGTTTACTAGGAGTCATTACATTTTAAGTAATATCTGTACCATTGGAATAATTGGATTAGTTAGTGCTGGATTAATAGCTGTAGTGGGGTATCCAGTATTCTTTGAATCCGTAGAATTTTCACTTGTTACAATTCCAATAATCATTTTTGGCGCTATTACAGGCTCAGTCCTTTTTGGTTCATTGGCATCAATTATCTCAACTAGGATACGCTCAAGTGAGGGATTTAATGTAATTATCAACACTGTTTTTCTTTTTTTTGCTTTTGTCAGTACCGCATTTTATCCAGTTGGCGGTGTTCCAGAACCATTGCGAACTGCATTTTATCTAAATCCATTGACATATCTTGTCGATGTAATTAGAGCTGGAATTTTTGGAACTATCAATGAGTTTGTAATTATTGAAATGATTGTTCTAGTGGCGATTGCATCAACATTATTTGTCGTTGCATCACGACTTCTTACAAAATTAGATTTTTAAAAGTAGCCCGGCCCAGACTCGAACTGGGGTCAAAGGCTTCAAAGGCCTCTATGCTTGACCGCTACACTACCGGGCTGCTAAATCGAACACTGGCACTCCCTTAATGAACTTTTTTTCATTTTATCATATTTAATATGTGAAAAATTTATTGTTTCAATTCTTTGACTAGTGTCTTGATAGGATCTTCCATTTCAGAAATAATCTTTTTTACTCTTTTTTCATGTTTTTTATTTGATGACGTAAAAATTCTGTTAATATTTTTACTGATTTTACTTGGATTTGTTTCTCTTTTTACAAGATGTTTTTTTACTAAATAATTTTCGATAATATTTGGTACAGCGTTGTAAGAAATTGTTGGAATTCCTAATAAAGCAGATTCTGCAGTCATGGTTCCACCTGATCCAATGAACACATTGGTATTTTTTAACAAGTGTTTTCCATCAAAAGACATTTTTACAATATTTGCTTTTTGACCAAAATGTCTTTGAAGATTTTTAATTTGTTTTGAATATCTTCCTAAAATAACAATATTTTCATTCTCAAAATTATCTGTGATGTTTTTTAGTATGGATAAAATTTTACTTGATTTTCTTACGTATGATGCATGTTCTTCTTCCATTCTAATCAAAATATTTTTTTTCCCATTTTTTCTAAATGGCAATGGTTCATTTTCATTAAATTTTCTTTTTATTGTAACTGCAGCATCAATGGATTTGTACGAAATAATGTTTTCTTTACTAATTCCATATTTAGAAAATTCTTCTTTTGGTATGATTTTTGGAATGAGTAATTTTTGAATTAATGGCAATGTTAATCGCATTACGGCATTTGCATGAGGCGAATCACAAAATGCAATATGTTTTACTTTTAATCCAAAAGAAATTCTTGCAGCTTCTGGAGAACAAAAGCTTATTGTTATATCTGGAGAAAATTTTTTAATTTTTTGAGTTAGTTTTGACATTCTATCAATACTTGATTTGAGTTTACTTTCATTGTCTTTACCACCGTGTTTTCCAACAAGAATGAGGTCAAAATTTCGAATTTGTGCTAATTTAGTAATTTCGCCATAATTTCTAGATGTACACAAAATATTGTGTTTTTTACTTAATTTTTCAACTATTGGTTCAGAAAACAACAATTGTTTTGGTGTAAGAATGTCTATCCAAATTTTCAAGTAATTGCTCTAATTATGGTAAGTTCAATAAGTTTTTCTTAGTCCAATACTAGCTGTAATGTATGGGGGAAGCAAAAGTTGTAGTTTATGGTCTTAGCACAGAAGGATATGCAATTGCATCCCAAATGGCAATCAAGGGTGCAGATGTTTACATAATTGATGAATCAACTCCATCAGCAATTTCATTAAAAGCTGAAATTGCCAAAACATATCCAAATGTATCTTCTCTTAAAGAAGATGAACCTCTATTAGCTATGCAACCGATTGATGTAGCAATTTCAAAAGCACAATATCTTTTCTTCACTCCAAGAATTAGAAAAACCGGACAAGATATTAAAACTGAAATTCATTCAAAATTTAAGGATGCAGTTGCATCAATGAAAAGAAACAGCTCGGTAATTTTTACACTTCCAACAGGATTTGGAGGCAATAATGAAAATATTTCATTACTTGAACATGTAACGGGCCTTGAGACCGGAAAACATATTTCCTATTTTTATTATCCTCTTGAAGATCTTAAAGAACAACCAAAAATTATTGGATCCTTTAATGGAAAAGTAGATTCAATTTTAGCAGAATTACTTGCAGTAGGTAAAAAAGAGAAAAAATTTGTAGCAATTTCATCGTCTGAACATTTCCATGCAATTGATGTTTTATCCAGATTTTCTAGTTTATGTAGTATTTTGGAAGTTTGTAAATACGCTCAAGATGATATTAACAAAAATGATCTTTCTTCAGATGATTTTCAGGAGATATTCTTAGATGATATGGTTAGTGGACTATTTGATTTGAAATCTCTAGGCTCATCTTTTGAAGGTGCAAATTCTCTCATGTATTTAATTAATGGAAGTGTTAAAGGAATTGATGGGTACATCAAGCGTTTAATTGACGAGATTCGTTCAACATTGAAGAAAAATGATCTAAAAGCAAGTAGGACAAAGATTGCATTGTCTTGGACACTTGATCAACATGCAATGCGTGGAGATAAAATTGAGATGCTTCAAAATCTAACATCTAGATTGCGTGATTATATCGGTGATGTTGAAGCTTACGAAGATCCAAACTTTGATCTTTTCCATAGTGATAAAACAACAATAGTTGTAGCTTGTTCAAAATCTGATTTTAATAATATTGAAAAAACAAAACAGGACTCTGATTTAATTATTGTTAAAGCCAACCCTTTATGTGAAATGATCAATAATGGTATAAATTAGCTAAATTACCATCTTGGTTCAATTGTCTAATGAATCTAATTCTGATGAAATACCAGTTAATGTAGTATCTAAAAATGAAGAAGAAAACAATCCCTCTACGGTTGAATCAAAGTCTTCAGAATCCCCTATTGATGAATTAACTACAGAATTAGAATTAGAAAAACAAAGATCATCTGAATATGAAGAAAAATTAAAACTTGTATTGGCTGACTTTCAAAATTTAAGTAGAAAAACACAAACTGATATAGAAAATGGAATAAATTCAAAAATTAATGAATTTGCATTAGATTTTTTACAAATTTATGATGATTTCGTTAGAGCAAAAGAAGTTTTTTCTGAAAGTAAAATTAATTCTGATGGTCTTGATTCGATTTTAAAAAATATGGATTCATTATTACAAAAATATCATATTAAACAAATTGATGCATTAGGAGAAATTTTTGATCCAAATTTCCATGAGGCAATATCAATAGTTAAAGATCTTGCTTTGGACGATAATACGATTATAAAAGAGCTCAGAAAAGGATATATTTCTCATGAGAGAGTTATAAGACCGACATTAGTAGAAATTTCAAAAAGGGATGATGATTAAATATGGTTAAAATAATTGGTATTGATTTAGGAACAAGTAACTCTGCAGCAGCAGTTGTAATGGGTGGAAAACCTACGATTATTCCTGCAGCAGAAGGTGCCACAGTGGGTGGTAAAGCATTCCCATCAGTAGTAGCATTTTCTAAAGATAGTGATCTTTTGGTTGGGGAACCCGCACGCAGACAAGCAGTTACCAATCCTGATAGTACAATAGTTGCTGCTAAAAGAAAAATGGGCACTGATCATACATTCAAAATTTTAGACAAAGAATACAAACCTCAACAAATTTCTGCATTCATTCTTCAGAAAATCAAAAAAGATGCTGAAGCATTTATTGGTGAACCAGTTAGCAAAGCAGTCATTACTGTTCCTGCATATTTTGATGATAATCAACGACAGGCTACTAAAGATGCTGGAACAATCGCTGGTCTTGATGTTGTTAGAATAATAAATGAACCAACTGCTGCATCTTTAGCGTTCGGATTAGATAAAGCAAAAGAAGACATGAAAATCCTTGTTTTTGATTTTGGCGGTGGTACGTTAGATGTCACTATAATGGAAATGGGTGGAGGTGTTTTTGAAGTTCTTAGTACATCTGGTGATACACAACTGGGTGGTACAGATATGGATAAAGTCCTAATTGATTTCCTTATTGATGAGTTTAAGAAAAAGGAAGGCGTTGATCTTTCTCAAGATTCAACTGCAATGACTAGAATTAGAGAAGCTTCTGAAAAAGCTAAAATTGAATTATCTACTGTAATGGAAACCGATGTTAATTTACCATTTATTGCACATGATCCTTCATCAGGTGCTAAAAATTTAGAATTTAGAATCACTAGAGCAAAATTAGATGAATTAATTGGTCCTATTGTTGATCGATGCAAACCTTCTGTACTCAAAGCACTTGAAGATGCAAAACTTTCCAATTCTGATATTAATAAAATTGTGATGGTTGGCGGACCAACAAGAATCCCACTGGTGAAAAAATTTGTTAGTGAGTTAATTGGTCAGGAATCTGAATCAGGTGTGGATCCAATGGAAGCAGTAGCTATGGGTGCAGCAATTCAGGCTGGAATCATTGCTGGGGATGTAAGTAGTGATATTGTTTTACTTGATGTAACTCCTCTGACATTAGGAATTGAAACATTGGGTGGCGTTAGAGAGCCATTAATTGAAAGAAATACTACCATACCTACATCAAAGAGCAAAGTTTTCACTACTGCGGCTGATAATCAAACTGCGGTTACAATCCATGTCGTTCAAGGTGAAAGACCTATGGCAACCGATAACGTATCATTAGGAAGTTTTAATCTTACAGATTTACCACCGGCACCTAGAGGAATTCCTCAAATTGAAGTCAAATTTGATATTGATGCAAATGGGATAATCAATGTTACGGCAAAAGATCTTGGAACACAGAAAGAAGCAAAAATTACTATTGAATCTACATCAAAACTATCTAAAGAAGAAATTGAAAAACTGAAAGAAGATGCAGAAAAGTTTTCTGATGAAGACAAATTGAAGAAAAAGAAAATTGATTTAAAGAATGAAGCCGAAAGTTACATTTACACTACTGAAAAATTAGTCAATCATGATCTTAAAGATAAAATTTCACAAGAACAAGGAATTAAAATCACTGATGCTGTTAAGGAAGTCAGAGAAGTTTTAGATAAAGAATCAGATGAATTAAAACCTAAACTTGAAGCATTACAAACATTGGTAAATGAAGTTACAACAGAACTTTACAAAAATGCATCACCTCCACCCGGTGCGGAAGGACAGCAAGGTGCGGAAGGACAAACCAATGACTCATCTTCAACTGATGACCAAAAAACCAACTAGTTTTCTAATTCAATCATTTATACTGTAATTATGATAAAGGAATAATTCATGGCTGCAAAACGTGACTATTATGAGGTTTTAGGTGTCTCAAAAACATCTTCGCCAGATGAAATCAAACAACAGTATAGAAAATTGGCGTTAAAATTTCACCCTGATCGAAACAAATCTTCAGAAGCTGGAGAACATTTTAAAGAAATTTCTGAAGCATATGCAGTTATTTCAGATCCTGAAAAAAAACAAGTCTATGATCAACACGGTCATGCTGGTGTAGATGGACGATATTCTAGTGAAGATATTTTTCAAGGAACACAGGGAGGCGGTTTTGATTCCATCTTTGATTCCATTTTTGGTCGTGGTGGAGGAGGATTTGGTTTTAATCAACAGCAACAACAAGGTTCTGATCTTCTCTATGAAACTCATGTAACATTAGAAGATGTATTGCATGGAAAAAAAGTGGAAATTAATTTACAAAAACAAGTTCAATGTGATACTTGCAATGGCTCTGGCGCAAAGCCTGGTACTAACAAGAAAACGTGTGGAACATGTAATGGTCAAGGACAAGTAAGACAAACTCGCAACATGGGATTTGCTTCATTTGTTACTGCTGCACCGTGTTCTGCTTGTAGGGGTCAAGGATCTATAATTGAAACACCGTGCAATGAATGTAAAGGACAAGGAAAGAAAAAAGGTTCTAAAACTGTAACATTTGATATTCCTCCTGGGATTGATTCAGGAGATTACACTGTGTCTGGGGAAGGAAATGAAATTCCTGATGGTGTGAATGGTGATTTAATTGTTAGAGTACGAGTACAACCACATTCAAAGTTTAATCGAGATGGAAAAGATATTTTTTATGATCATGATGTTTCTATGATTGACGCTGCTTTAGGTTGTGAAATTACGGTTCCAACTTTAGAGGGAACAGAAAAAATTAAGGTTAATGCGGGTAGTCAACCAAATACAATCATTAAATTAAAAGGAAAAGGGGTACCTCATCTCAATTATAGAGGAAAAGGGGATCAATTTGTAAGAATTGTAGTAAACGTTCCTAAAAAACTCAACAAACATCAAAAAAATCTTTTAGATGAATTTAGAAAAACTAGTGATCAATAAATAATATGAAAATTGCATTAGATGTTGATGGTGTACTTGCAGATGTTATAATTTCCTGGTTAAATTATAGCAATTCTATTAGACCCGAAATTGCTAAACATCAGATAACTAGTTGGGAATTTTGGAATAAATTTAATATAGATCGTTATGATTTTTACACTGAGCTTAGCTCTTGTTGGAAAAATTGGTCTTCCATTCCTACTACTGAAAAAAATTTACCATCAATAACAAAATCTCTTACTGAAATTGGTCAGGTAGATATTGTTACTGCAAGGGAACGTTCAACTGATTCATTTGTAAAATCTTGGTTGGATCATCATGATATTGCATATCATAATTATGTATCAGTGATTGATGGTCCAATGAAAGCTGATTTAGATTATGATATTTTTATTGATGATTCTCCGTTAAATGCTATGAAATTTCTTACAAATAAGAAAAAAATGATTCTTTATTCACAACCATGGAACCAAAATTTTTCTGAAAATAATATCAATCGGATTTCAAGTCTTTCAGAAGTAATTAAAAAAATAGAATCTTTTTAATTCTTTTCAAATTTTCTAATGTTAACTTGATGACCATTTCTAATATGTGTAGAATATGTTGTATTCACTAATTCATTAATTCTATCTTCACTATAGAATTTAGTATTATAACGCCCCAAAATTTTCTTACAATTGAAACAATATACTTCACTAAATTCCATTTTATTTCTTAATTATTTTAGTATAATAAAGAAACTTATTCTAGATCTCAAATTTTTCTAATGCGGGAGTCACCCAGCCTGGTCAACGGTGTAAGGTTCAGATCCTTATCTTCTAGGAGTTCGTGGGTTCAAATCCCACTTCCCGCATTTGATAACTAAATTTTTTCTAATTTATTCTTGATATTTTCTAAAAGTAGTCTGTTAATTATTTCACCAGAAGCTTTTCCTCTTAATTCCTTCATGACTATGCCCATCAAAGGTCCAATTGCTCTTTCTTTTTGATTTTTAATTATTATTTCATTTTTATCTACTATACCTACAATGATCTTCTCTATTTCTTCTTCATTAACTGATTCAATCGATGCATTTTTCATTGCTTCTTCTGTATTTTTTGATTTTCCAGACATTATGCTTTCAAATATAATTTCAATTGATTCTTTAGAAATTTTACCGTCTTCTAATAAACTAAACAATTTGAAAATTTCATCATTTTTTAATAAATTTGAATTTAATCCATTTCTTTCTAAATTTGTAATTGTTGAACAAAGAATTGATGCAACAAATGTAGGATTAATTTTAATTTTTTCAATAATTTTTTCAAATAATCCAATATAACGTGAATCAAAAATTTGTTCAGCTAATTGTAGATTAAGTTTGTATTTTGTTTCTAATTCTTTGATGGAATCATCCCAAGACTTTGGAATATTATTTTGGGCTTCCGATAATTCTTCGTTTGTAATAATTATTGGGGGTATATCCGTTTCTGGATACATTCTTGCATTCCCTGGTCTTGGTCTGAGGAATTTCGTTTCACCTGATTGAGTGGCTAATCTTGTATCTATTGGTATTCCATGATTTTTGATATACTCAATTCTCAAAATAATTTGATCAATTATGGTAAGAATTTTTTTCTCAGGAGATGCTAAAATTAAAAAAGCATCATTTTCACTGATTTTAGAAAATTTCTTTAATTTTTCTAAATCTGTTTTTTCTACTCCGTAGTTGGGTAATTCATCTGAATGAAAAACTCCACCAATTCCAAAAAATCTGACTAGTTCTGCTACTTCTTTACCTAATCTTATGCC
Organism: uncultured Candidatus Nitrosopumilus sp.; assembly: GCA_905479565.1. GTDB lineage: Archaea > Thermoproteota > Nitrososphaeria > Nitrososphaerales > Nitrosopumilaceae > Nitrosopumilus. The sequence continues at coordinate 53,092 of CAJQMY010000018.1, read as the reverse complement.
TTCATATGGTGAAAATCCAAAAATTCCAGCCATATTTCTAAATGTAATTGCCATAATTTTCTGATTTTTCTTTATAGCAGATTGAATAATTTTTGATTTACATTCTGAAAATAATTCTGTGATATCTCTGTTATCATAGATCCAATTTTTTTCTTGAATTTTTTTTGAAATTTTTAATAAACCATGTTGTCTTTTTGCTTCATATTCTACAACTTTTTCTAATTGATCTAATTGTTGTACACCTTTTACCTCAATTACAACTCCACCACCATCTTTTATTGATATGTTGACATCTTGTCTTATTGAACCTAATCCTCTTTTTACTTTTTTTGTACTTCTCAAAATTCTTCCTAATGACAATGCAATTTTTTTAATCTCTGTTAATTCAACTTCAAAAGGCTCTGTTGCAATTTCAACTAAAGGAACTCCTAAACGTTCTAAACCAAATTTTCTTACAGAACCCTCATCTCCCAAATTTTTGGCAGCATCCTCTTCTAAACAAATTGACTGAACTCCTATCTTTATTCCTCCTGTATCAAAAAACCCTCCTTGAGAAATTAGCATTGTACGTTGAAATCCAGTCGTATTGGAGCCATCAATTACTGTTTTTCTCATCGGATAAATTTCACTAAAAATATTTGATTTTAAAGCTGAAGAAATAATCAATGATATTTTTTTTGCATCTTCATCTAATTCATGTGGTGGTTCTTCATCTTGTTCAACTAAACAACTACTCTCATCATTTGCATAGTACATTATTGTTTTTGATTTTGTACTTTCAAATAACACTGCAGGATCATATTCACCTAATTCACTTTTAGATGCACGTAATTTTCTTTGAAATTTAATCGAATACTCATCAGTTTCTATTGGATTGCAACTGCAAAATAATTTTTTGTTTGTTGCTAACTGTTGATGAATTTCTAATCCAACTTTAACGCCTATGTTTTTTATTGAAAATTCTTCCATATTGACACCTAGTTATGTTGAAAATTCTGATGCAATTCTTTTTAGCATGATTTCTTTAATTTCTTCACGATTTTCAGTGTTTCCTGAAGCCCACATTGCCTTTATCAAGGCAATTTCAGGTATCATATTTTCTAGAGGAATTATTCCTAAATTAAGAAGATCTCTGCCACTTTCATAAACTGTCATTCTTACTCTTCCATCTATACATTGTGAAGTCATTCCCATAAAGATGCCTTTTTCATTTGCCATTTTTACCATTGGATACATGTTTTTTCCTATGTGACCTAACCCAGTACCTTCAAAAATTATTGCTTTGTATTCTTCATTTATGATATTTTTTAACATAATTGGATCATATCCAGGATAATATTTTACTAGAGCAACTTTTTCATTTATTTTTATTTTAGGATTGTATTCATTCATTGTAAAAAAATCGTCTTTCATATTTTTATGAATTTCATTATTAACAATTAAGAATGCAGGATCATTTCCTACTGTTTGGAATGCCCCTCTTTTACTTGTATGATTTTTTCTTACTCTTGTTCCAATATGACAAGCAATTGTTTCATCATTTTCATCTTTATGCATTGCTATGTAGATTCCGTTTGTTTTACATTCTGTGAGGAATTTTATGGCTCCAATAAGATTGAGTGCAGCATCTGAAGATGCACGATCTGATGATCTTTGTGAACCAACTAATGCGATTGGAATTGGGAATCCTTCTAATGAAAAAGAAAGGTAGGATGATGTGTAATGTATAGTATCTGTCCCATGCGCAATTATTATTCCAGCGTAATCTGAATTTAGATGTTCATTTACTGTTTCAGCAATTTTTAACCAATGGTTAGGCATAATATTTTCAGAATATTCTGCAAATAATGCCTTAGTGTCTATATTTGCAATTTTTGCAAGTTCAGGAACTGAAGAATTTAGTTCTTCAGCAGTTAATATCGGTGTAACTGCTCCAGTTCTATAGTCAATTTTGCTTGCAATTGTGCCTCCAGTTGACAATAATAGAATGTTTGGTAATTTTTCGTTTTTCTCAATCTTTTCAACAATTTTTTTTGGGATCTCGTTTTTCTCAATCTTTTCAACAATTTTTTTTGGGATCTCGTTTTTCTCAATCTTTTCAATTTTAGATATTTCTAAACCAATATTGTACCCATTCTTTAATTTCAAAACAATATGTTTATTGTCACTATGTTCGTACCTAGGCATTATAATTCCCGAATAGATGATATCTGCCAGAATTTTTACAGAATCTCCAATTAAAATTTTGTTTGTTTTGAGAAATTCTAAGGATCTTCCTTTATATCCAGTATATTCTGACATTTACGAGAATTAGATTTGTTATTTTATTAAAACTACCTGTAATAGGAAGCCACTAATTTTTCACCTATCTTGAGGTCTTTTTGTTCTCTTACTTTCTTTACTGCTTCTTCAAAGTGTTTCATGGAAACCTTGGCATCGACATCTTTCTTTTCGATATCTTTTACATCTGGATTTTTATCTAAGAATTCATGAATAACTAGAGATACTGCAGTATTTGCAATAGATGATGTGTCTGCGCCACTAAGTCCATCAGTTAGTTCTGATAGTTTATCGAAATTAATATGATTCGGATCGTTCTCATCAGTAATGGTTGGAATCTTTTCAGCATTAATTTTTAATATACTCTTTCTACTTTCTTTATCTGGAAGTGGGATTTGAATAATTTTATCAAATCTTCCTGGTCTTAATAATGCAGGATCAATCATGTCTGCTCTATTTGTTGCTGCTAATACTATAACGCCGTGCATATTTTCCATTCCATCTAATTCTGTTAGTAATTGACTTACTACTCTTTCAGTAACTGCAGTTTCTCCACCGGCACCTCTTATTGGAGCAATAGAATCAATCTCATCAAAGAATACGACACATGGTGCAGATTGACGTGCACGTTTGAAAATTTCTCTAATTCCTCGTTCTGATTCTCCTACCCATTTTGATAAGAGTTCGGGGCCTCTAACTGAAACAAAGTTTGCTTCACTCTGAGTAGCCACTGCTTTTGCAAGTAGAGTTTTACCAGTACCACTTGGACCGTGAAGTAATATTCCTCTTGGCATACTATGCCCTAGTTTATCATAAAGACCAGGATATTTCATTGGCCATTCTACAGCTTCTTGTAACTCTTGTTTGACTTCATCTAAGCCGCCAACGTCTTCCCATTTTACATCTGGATTTTCGATGAAAACTTCTCGCATTCCTGATGGTGTTACCTCAATCAATGCTTTTTGGAAATCTTCATGATTTACAATTAGTTTATCCAAAGTTTCTGGTGGAAGTTTTTCTTCTTCTAAATTCAAAACTGGTAATAACCTTCTCAAACATTTCATTGCTGCTTCTTTACAGAGGTATTCTAAATCTGCACCAACATATCCATGGCTAACTGCTGATATTTTTTTCATGTCTACATCATCTGATAATGGCATGTTTCTACTGTGAATTGCAAGAATGTCTCCTCTTCCTTTTTTATCTGGAACTTTAATCTCAATTTCTCTATCAAATCTTCCTGGTCTTCTTAATGCAGGATCAATTGCATTTGGTCTGTTTGTTGCCGATATGACAATAACTTTTCCTCTAGATTCTAGACCATCCATTAATGATAACATTTGAGAAACAACTCTTCTTTCAACCTCTCCTGTGACTTCTTCTCTTTTTGGAGCAATAGAATCAATCTCATCAACAAAAATTATTGACGGAGCTTTTTCTCTTGCTTCTTTGAAAATTTCTCTTAACCTTGCTTCACTTTCACCATAAAACTTACTCATAATTTCTGGACCTGAAATACTGATAAAATGAGCTTGACTTTCATTTGCTACTGCTTTTGCAAGTAGTGTTTTACCAGTTCCTGGTGGACCATACAATAACACTCCTTTTGGAGCTTCAATTCCTAACTTTTCAAATATTTCAGGATGTCTTAATGGAAGCTCAATCATTTCTCTAACTTTTTTAATTTCATTTGAAATTCCACCAATATCTTCATAGGTTACTTGAGGAACTCCACGTAATGTTTCTCCTTTTTCTGCAATATGGAAAACCGTTTTTTGAGTTACTAAAACAGCATCAGCTGCTGGATTAACTCCAATAACTTGAAAAGTTAAACGTCCACCAAAGTATGGTACCATCACATTATCACCTTTAATCAAAGGGACGCTCTCTAAAGCATCTGCAAGATATCTTTCATCGATTGGAGGAATTGCTTCAAGTGGTGCAACTACTACTTTTTCTGCTGCAACTGCTTTTATTTTTCTAACTGATATTGTATCTCCAATTGCTATTCCTGAATTATTTCGCCCGAGTCCATCAATTCTGATAATTCCTTTACCCTCATCTGAAGGATAAAGTGGAAGACATTTTGCTACTGTTCTTCTTTTACCTTTAATTTCAATAACGTCTCCTGTTGAGGCATTTAAGGTATCCATTGAATCATAATCAATTCTTGCTACTCCTCTTCCTACATCTCGTGTATATGCTTCAAGTACTTTAAGAGAAAGAGCATTTTGACTCATACTCAATGACTTCAATTCTAATTTTTATACCTTTGTGGTAATTTCAAAAACTAATAGGTAGAACTAGCAAGTCACACCACAAGCTTAAAATTCTCTTTGCGTCGGAAACGATCAACTTGGGTAAGAGACCATTAGTAAGAAGACGAGGCCGTGGAGGTAATCAATTTAGATCAACATCTACTGGTAAAGTAGGCACAAAAGCAAATTATCCACGTTTTCCACTATCTGAACAACATACAGGCGAAATTATTGATCTAGTTCATGAACGTGGAAGAGAAGCTCCATTATCTAAAATCAGATTTGAAGATGGCTCTGTATCGTTTGTACCCGCAGTTCTTGGAACTACAGTAGGTGGAACTTTACAATTTGGATTAAAATCAGAAATTAAAAAAGGAAATGTTATCAGTGTTCAAAATATCCCTGATGGCACAATCGTATGTAATATTGAAAAACATTTTGGTGATGGCGGTGCTATTGTAAAATCTGCAGGTACCGATGCAACTATCTTTTCACATGGTGATGATGGTGTAACAGTCAAACTTCCATCTGGAAAATTTGCTACTCTTAATCCTAAAAACAGAGCCATGATTGGTACTTTAGCTGGTGGTGGAGCAACTGAAAGACATTTTATGAGTGCAGGTAACAAGTGGCGTAGTTTTAAAGCTAAAGGAAAGAAATATCCAATTGTAAGAGGTGTTGCTCAAGCAGCATATGTACACCCACACGGTGGTGGTAGACATCAACACGTTGGACAAAGTTCTACAGTTTCAAGAGATGCTCCTCCTGGTGCGAAAGTAGGTAGTATTGCTGCAAGAAAGACTGGTAGAGCTAGAATCAAAGAAAGAAAGTAATTTTTCTTTAACCTAAAATTGATTAATAGCTCAGTAAATTATTATCTTAATGTCGAAACAACGTGTTAGACTTTTTGTAACTGGAAAGGTACAGGGTGTTTTTTTCCGACAAACATTAAAAGTAATGGCAAAGAAAAATGATGTTTTTGGTTGGATAAAAAATCTCAAAGATGGTAAAGTGGAATCTGTTTTAGAAGGTGAAGTGGAAAAAATTGATTTATTAATTAAATGGGCTCATAGTGGTCCTGCTAATGCAAGAGTTGAGGATGTAGAGATACATAATGAAAAATTTACTGGAGAATTTTCAAAATTTGACGTGTTGTACTAGTGAATTTCTTCAAATGCATTCTTAATGGTTTGAGTAATTTCTGAAATTTCTTGGTTTATTTTTACTTGAATAATTTGGATTGGATCTTTTCTGCTTTTTTGAATTTTTATAATAACTCCTTCTCTTTCTGGTTCAACATCTGCAAACCATCTGAATGTCATTGATTTACAAAAAACCACTCTATGCATTCGTATATCTTCAATCACTTTACTACTTAAAGAAAAGCAAAATTTCCTAATTGAATCAAATAATGGTAATACTGAAGTTGGAATTTGTTTCTTAAAGTCTTCATAACTTCTTTTAGTTCCAAATGAGATAATTTCTTCCATGAAATTGCAATTTTTGTTTTAATTATAAAGGTAGTAGATCTGTTGGCTCCAGTCTAGATGAATAGCCCCATTTCAAGGTGTACAAGATCCGCCACGTTGACGAGGAAGCGTGGATGCTCCACCTTAGGATTGCTCCCTCCCGGACCTCATCCCTTTCGATGGCTCGGTCTTAGAAGTTATCCCTTCGGATATTTCTAGTCCTACAACCACCCGCCTCGGCGTGATTTCATTTCCGCACACCAAGCGGGAATTACCCATCTAGAGATTTACCCAACAGTTGCTGATCTCTGCATATAGCCGGTTTCAGAATAGGGCACGGCTGGCACCCTGATCCTACCTACTACCAATTTTCCTAAGAAAGTATGTTATATTTGCATTAGGTTTGATTTTCTTTTAGTTTTAAAACTACATTACATACTGAGCATACATTTCCTGTACAATCGTTTCCACATTTTTTACATTTTATTTTTTTTTTAAAACTAGAATTTTTTACTGCTGTTGAAATTTTGAGAATTGATTGATAAAAATTATTTTTAATTCCACTATGCTGATTTTCTAATGAATTTAAAAATCCACGAATTTCTGTTCGTATTCCTTCATTCATGTGCGGACATGGTTCAGATTGAAACGGTATATCATTTGTAAATGCATAAAAAACTATTTCAGATTCATAAATCTCACAAAATGGTTTTATTTTTCTTAAATTATTTGTAGACGTATCAGGATCCATCCATCCGATCTTGGTTGTATCTCCTGATAACATGTTTATGACAAATGTTTGTAATGTGTCATCAAGATTGTGACCTGTTGCAATTACATCTGCACCAATGTCTTTTGCTGCATAATCTATTGCTCTTCTTCTTAGCGTTCCACAGATTGAACATGATGATGTTTTCTCACTTTCTCGTAAATCAAGGGCTTCATCTAGTGTTAATTCAAAAAGATCTTTGTATGCGTAAACCTTGTGTTCTACATTTAATTCTGCACAAAATTTTTCAACAATCTCCAATGCTTCATTTCTATACCCTGGAATTCCTTCATCAATGGTAATTGCTTTTATTTTGAAACTATGAGTTAATGCCATTTCATTGATAATTTTTAATAGTGCTAGAGAATCTTTTCCTCCAGATACTGCAACGGCTACTAAATCGTTATGTTTGATCATATTGTATTTTGAAATGGTTTTTGCAGTTTTTCTTACAATAGACTTTGAGAAACATTGTGAGCAAAGTTTTTCTCCAGAATATTTTCTTGTATATGCTGCAGAATTTTCACATCTGTCACAATTCATGAAATCAACTAAGTTTTTTTCATTAATGATTCTTTAGGTGTTTTTAGATTGTAAACCATCCAGATTTCAAATATGATAAGGCAATGTTGAGGCCAAATAAGACAAAGGTGAATGCGTATATTCCCCACATTACTATGTTGACTAATTTATCTGAAAATCTTTTATCAATAATTGTATGAATGAATTTTCCTCCATCTAAAATTGGTAGAGGCAGCATGTTGATAATTCCGATGAAAAATGAAATCATCCAAAGCCATACTAAGAACATTGAAATGTTGAAGTCAACATTTGTCCAATCAATGAAATTCATTACAGGTTTGTATGGGATTGAAGTATCTCTCATAATTCCTATCAATCCTCTTTCCGGATCAGCTGGATCTGGCATTACCTCTAATTCAAATTCTAATATTTGACCATCTCTAATTACGGAAACATCAGCTATTTCTCCTGGATTTAAGACAGGAAAATCAGCTGGACCATGGGTCGGTATATCATTAATTGAAGTAATGATATCATTTGGAAGTAATCCTGCTTGTTCTGCACCTGAATTTGGAATTATTGAAATTATTAAAACTCCCTGTGATAATTCATAGAACGTACCTAAAATAGGATCTCCAAATAGTGGAATGCTTTCTATAACCATTCCAAATAGTGGATTTGTTAACATAATTGCACCTAAAATAATTGCAAATAATACATTCGATGTAGCACCTGCGCCAATTACTCTTAATTTTGAAATCTTTTTAGCTTTTTCAAATTCTTCCTCATCTGGTTCTACAAATCCTGCAAATAGTGCAATGAATATGGCAAATCCTCCGGTCTTAATTTTAATTTTTTCTAATGCAGCTACTATACCGTGTGCCCCTTCATGCATTACTAATACAATTGGAATTGAAAGTAAGAAGTATGCAATAGCTGGTGCTGAAGTTAATGTAACTCCTGGGATAAGTACTGTTAATTCTGAAAAATTTGATTGTGCAACAAAATAGTTTGATACATTGTTTAACAAAAAGTAAAATGCAAATCCCATCATTATGAATCCTGCTATCACACTGAGATCTGCAAAAATCTTAATGCTTCTTTTTGTTTTTCCTAAAATTTTGATTAATATCTCGTTTACGCTTTTATTCTTGTATACTAGACTGTACGCTTTTAGTTCAAAACCATATTTTTCTAATTTTAGAGCTTTTGCAATTACAATAATTATCACCCAAGCCATCAAGACATAGATTATCGAATTCTGAGTAATAAAATCAAGTTCCAAACTAATTGTTAATTTTTTAAAGTACGGCCATTTATCGTTTACTATGAAACCAGTAATAATTATCTCAACATATCCTAACAAAAAATCTATCTCTAAATTTGCAAATCAACTTGTAAAAAGCAAAATAGTTGCCTGTGTCAATATCTCTAAAATTTTGTCAATTTATGCTTGGAAGGGGAAAGTAGAAAATTCATCAGAATATCTTGCTATATTCAAAACAATTACAAAAAACAAGACTATATTAAAAAAGAAAATAAAGGAAACTCATCCTTATGATGTTCCCGAAGTAGTGGAAATTGATGTTACTTCAATTGATAAATTCTATTTTAAATGGTTAGTAGAATCTACTACTTAGGATTCTAGTGTGTATCTTAACAAGGAAACAATCCCGCCCAAACCTGTAACTCTAAGACCAATATCCGTAGAAGAGTCAACACTGTAAATTTCTACTCCCTTGTTTTCTGCATCATTTAGAAAATCCATTATTTCTTGTTCATCATTATCTTGTATTGCTTTATCAGAAAATACCAGTGATTCAACTGCACCTATTTGATTTGCATTAAAAGTTTCGTTATATCCCATAGTGAATTTTTTACTTTTCTTGTTTGCCAAAATCATAACTTTGTCAATTATTGATGAAACTTTAGCCAATTTACTATCTGACATTATTTCTTGCATTGCATGTGATTTTGTAAATATGTAAATTCCATCTTCTCCACCTGAATCAATTCCATCAATAATTTGAATTTTAAATTTATGAAGTTTTTGAGATTTTTCTATGAAATTTGCAAATCTTTTCTTTGTTTCACCTGGGCCAAAAATTACCATTGTATCCCCTTCTTTGAGAGTAGATGATAGTGCTTGCTGTATCTGCTCAAAGAATTTTTCAATATTGAAATTAGTTTTGTATCTTTTTCCGCCAGAACCTGAATAAATATTTGGCATAAATTCCAAATGTGTACCTCTTAATCTAGCAATACCACTATCACTAGTGTCAATTGCTACTAGAACAAAACTAATTTGATCATTACTTGATTCTAAAAGTTTTTTTTCTATAGGCAACCATTTTTTCTTTGAAATTGTAATTCCATCATTTAGTTTTAGAATAAATGAATGATGTGATCCATGTGGTACTGATTCATTACTTGATTCAAAAATTGTACCACCTACTCTTAATTTATCTAAGACATCATCAAGTGAAATTTTTTCTACAGTTAATGCAATTCTAATTTTGATTCTCTCACCTTTATCTGGTCTTGCATAATCCTTGTCTTGTTTTAGAACTCTTGTTGTATCTCCGATCACTTTGTCATCTTTTTTAACAATCCGACGCAGGTTCAAAAGATCTTCTGAGTCTTCTGGAATAACGGATATTGAATTCTCATCTATTGTCTTTATAATCATGATATTATTCTAATTTGCAAAAAGAAAAGAGTTTAACTTGTAGTTTCTTCAGTTTTTGTTTCTTCTGATTTCTTTTTTAGATAATTTTCAACCCATTCTAAAGTGAGAACACCTGATTCTGATAAATTTGCTAAAGAATTTGCAGATGCTTCCCCTGTAACTTTACCATTATTTCTTTTTAATTGTCTCCATTTTAGTGATGTATTACCACTTTTTGAATTATAGATTATTCCTAAAACATCTTTGCCATTAACAAAAGTAACATCTCTAATTTTTTTTAAAGTAACTTTATCAGCTGCTTCAACATAAATCGCCCCGAGATTATCTTCTCTTTCAGCGAAAACCTCTGAATCTTCCAAATAAGCTCTTGGTGCGTAAGACATGCATGTACTTGAAATAACAAATCGTCTAAAACTTTCTAATGAAGAAGGAGTATCTATTGCAACCATTTGGAATGATTGAACTATTGGCCATTTATCAAGCTTCTTGAAAGACTCAATAGGAAACTGTCTGAAATACGCCTTGCAGGCAGTGATGTACCTATCCCTCTGACGATGATGAGGATCTTGAGTTCTGAGCCTGCTTAGCATTTTAATTAATGAGAATAATTAAAAAAATCATGAAATCCCTTACTGAATATTTAACTTTTGAAGTTAAAACTAGAAGATCTTTTGTTAATATTACATCTGATGTAAGTAAACTGGTAACAAAAAGTGAAGTTCAGGATGGTCTTTGTCTTGTAAATGCAATGCATATCACAGCTAGTGTTTTCATTAATGATAATGAAGGTGGATTGTTACATGATTATGAAAAATGGTTAGAAGGATTGGCTCCCCATGCGCCAACTACACAATATGATCATAACAATACTGGTGAGGACAATGCTGATGCTCATCTAAAACGACAAGTAATGGGAAGAGAAGTTGTAGTTGCTATTACCAATGGTAAATTGGATTTTGGACCATGGGAAGAAATCTTTTACGGTGAATTTGATGGTAAAAGACCAAAAAGGGTTTTAGTTAAAATTATTGGAGAATAATTATCCAAAGTCTGCATCACGTTTTTGACTTTGTGATTCATTCTTTCTTGCAGCGTCTCTGAATTCATCATTGTGATTTTGAGGTCCATGTCCACATGCTACACATGCAATTTTGAATCCATCTTCATTTTTTTCATAGGTTTCGCAACCACAGAAACATGCCATTATAAAACATGATTTCTAAGATGATATATCTTTTGGGTATTGATTATGCTGACTTGCAACATTCGCCCATTGGAATTTCATGATCATGTGGACATTTTCTTGGATGTTTTAGCATGGTACAAAGAGCATCTGTAAATTGTTTGTTCATATGATGTTCAATTCCACAAACCATTTCCTCATCAATTTCTACTTTGAGTGCACTATCCATAAGTACTTCTAGTAATCTACTGTTTCTCATCATGCTGGAACCTATTCTTTCCCCGTCCTCTGTAAGCCTAACACCTGCTTTGTTGTAATTTACAAGATCTTTTAAATTTAATTTTTTGAGCATTTGAACAACACTTGGTTGTCTTACATTGAGCATTTTTGCAATTGTGCTAATTTTCACGTCTTCTCCTCTTTCTTTGATGTGCCAAATTGCCTTAAGATACATCTCTACATGTTCTGCTTCTGCAGTACCTACAAAGAGAGTTTCTTCATCTAATGCATCCATATCTATACCTTCTTTGAATCTTTTAATAAATATTCAAAGTATTGACGTGCAAAACCTGCCAATCCTGCGTGATCTGCCCAAATAGCAACAACTTCCGAAGAATTTATTCCACCTAATTCTGGTCCTAATAGAATCACTACATACTTTTTATCTGAAATTATACCTCCTCCAAACAATCCTTTTTTGATTGTTACTGTGGCAACTCTTTTAATTGCCTTGATTGATTCTTTATCCATTTTGTCTGATGCAAGTATTGTAATTTTTACTCCTTTATCGTGAAGTGATCTTAGTTTTGGCAATGCTTGTTTAACTAGATCTACTCCTGCTTCGGGTAATGCAATCATCACCTCATTTCTACATGTATCTACCATTTCCAAAATTTTAGCTGCAATATTTACTGCACCAGATAAAACCCAAATATCTGGTTTTTCACTAGTGCCACTTTTTTCATATAACGGAACTAATTCGTTTAGAATTATATTTTGATTCTGTGAAAAATCATTTTCCATCTTTTGTTTTGTAGTTTCTAGTCCTGTTGATGGTGATTTTGCAAAATATTTTGTTGGTCTTGCATCATCTGAACCAATCCATCCTTTTTCTTCTAGAGTCCCTAGCACTTCATAAATTTTTGAATATGGAACTCCTGATTTCTGACTAAGATCTGATGCTGTTAATTCTCCTGACTTTAGTAAAGCTGAAAATGTTCTAATTTCGTAACTGGTAAGACCAATTTTTTCCAATGACTTTCGTGTTTTATCTGATATACTCATATGCGATCTTGTCGATCAGTTTTGATATTTAAATCAGGTATGCCCCCTCCTAAATTCCACACGGGGGCAAGTAGGAAATGGATTATATATCATCTCAGAAAAGTCAACAATACGGGCATGGCATTAATTCAGATATCCAATCAGTCAATTAAAAATTTAGGTAAGAAATCTACAATTAGATTCACTCAAAGTATTTGTCCAGATTGTAACATGATTTTGGATGCTGAAGTCTTTGAGAGAGATAATCAAGTGTTTATGTCAAAAGTTTGTCCAACTCACGGTGAATGTGAGGAATTATACTTTGGTTCTTATGAAATGTACAAGAAATTCAGTACATACTGGGTGGATGGCAAAGGTGCTCATTCTCCAAACGTAATGATTGACAAATGTTCATGTCCAAATAACTGTGGATTATGCTCAAATCACTTGTCTCACAGTGGATTAGCAAACATGATCGTAACTAACAGATGTGATTTAACATGCTGGTATTGTTTCTTTTATGTAAAGAAGGGACTTGAAGGCGCTTACATGTATGAGCCAGATCATACTCAAGTTAGAGGAATGATGAAAACTCTAAGAGCCGAGAGACCAATTCCAGGAAACTCTATGCAAATTACCGGTGGTGAACCGATGCTAAGAGAAGATATTGCTGATGTTATCAAAATTATGAAAGAGGAAGGCGTTGATCATATTCAAATGAATACCAATGGTATTAGACACGCAATGGATCCAGAAGCTGCAAGAGAGGTTAGACTTGCTGGATGCAACAACTTGTATCTATCGTTTGATGGTGTAACTGCAAGAACAAACCCCAAGAATCACTGGGAAATTCCATATGCACTTGATAGTTGCAGAAAAACAGGCACTACAGTAGTATTTGTCCCAACAGTAATCAAATCAATTAATGACCACGAATTAGGCGGAATTATCAGATATGCACAAAAGAACATGGATGTTGTCCATGCAGTAAACTTCCAACCAGTATCATTAACTGGAAGAATGGGTAAAACTGAACGTGAAAAATACAGAATCACAGTTCCTGATTGTGTTCAAAGAATTGAAGAACAAACAAATGGTGAAGTAACCATTGATGATTGGTTCCCAGTTCCAAGTTGTATGCCACTAACAAATGTAATTGAAGCATTCTCAAGTAAGCCAAAATATGAATTATCAATTCACTTTGCTTGTGGTGCAGGAACATACATCTTTGAAGATGCAGATACAAAGAAGTTTGTTCCATTAACAAAATTCTGTGACATTCAAGGAATGTTAGAATTATTTGAAGATAAAGCAGAAGAAATTCGTTCTGGTAAAAACAAGTACTTCACAATGCTTGAAGTTGTTAGAAAACTCAAAGGCTTTGTTGATACAAAGAAACAACCAGCAGGATTGGATTTGGCAAAAATGTTCGGTAATATCTTGATGAAGAGATCATTTGATTCAGTTGGTTCGTGGCACGTCAAAGGACTATTCCTTGGTATGATGCACTTTCAAGACAAATACAATGAAGATCTTGAAAGATTACAAAGATGTGATATTCACTATGTAACTCCAGACCTTAGAATCGTTCCATTCTGTGCATTTAATGTAATTCCAGAATGGTATAGAGATAGAATCCAAAAGAAATATTCTATAACTGTAGAGGAATGGGAAGAAAGAGAAGGTGTTAAACTAGAAGATGGTCTTTACAGAGGCCTTATGAGACGTGGAGCAGGTGACGAGCTTGCTGCTGGCTGTGCAAAAAGTCAGATGTTCCATGATGCTTCTCAGGCAACAATGTAGAAGAAATTTGATTTTCTTTTCTAATTATTTCCATTTTCAATTGATTTTAGAAATTTTCTGAAGTCTTCGACTTCTTTTGCTGATGCTTTACCTTCTAACAGATCCAACATTATTCTAAAATTTTTTGCCATTAATGGATTTTGTTTCATTACTTGTTCATGTTCAATTTTCATTTGGGTCTTCCTATGCCAATTCCCAATTAGTATTGCAACTGGTATGTATGCACTCAAAAATATAACAACGAAAATCCATAGATTTGTAATTACGTCTTCTAGAAATTCAATTTGCTCAATTAATAATCTATAAAAAATTAAAACAAAATTTGTAAATGTCATAGCAAATACTAGATACATTCCATGACCTTGACGAAAATCATACCATCGTCTTCTAAACCACGGAATATCCATATTTTTTAAAAGAATTGTATAAATTAAGAACTATCTAGTTTACTTTTTTTAATATCTAAATTGATCTTGATTCAATTTAATAATCCAATACCTTAAAAGCTTCTTTACCAATTTTGTTTTGTGAGGATCTTAATCATATCTCCTACACAATCAGGAATAGGAGGAATTGCACAACATGTACAAGGATTGACAAAATTCTTAGAAAAAAATTCCCATCAAGTTGAAATAATCTCTTCAGAAAATACACTCACAATTCCCATCAAAGGGTTGAAAAATCCAAGCTTTATGATTTCATCCTTTCTAAAAACCAAATTTAAAAAACATTCAGATATTGTACATGCTCATAACATTCCTGCAGCTTTTGCAATGAAAAATGCTTCTGGAAAAAAGATTCTTTCGTTACACGGTGTCTTTTCACAACAGATTGATCAATTACATGGAAAAATAACTGGAAATATATCAAAAAAATATGAACAAGATGCATTAACATGGGCAGATGCGATAACTGTAATATCTAAAGAAGCATTTGATTACTATACATCATTAGGATACAAAGTATTTCAAGTTCCTAATGCTCTTGATATTACATCTTTATCTGAAAATGAAGATAGAAGATATCTTAAACAAGTAATTTTCGCAGGAAGATTATCTATTGAAAAAGGTATTAACACTTTGATTGAAATTGGCAAAAAATTGCCTTCTGATATACAATTAATAATTTTAGGAACAGGTCCAGAAGAACAAAAAATAAAAGATCTTGCTAAAAACAAAAAAAATGTTCATTATCTTGGATATCAAAACAAAAAAAATACCATTTCCTTAATTCGTGGTTCTGATATTCTAATCCAACCATCGCTGAAAGAAGGAATAAGTTCAACAATTTTAGAATCTATGGCTTGTGGTACTATAGTTATTGCATCTAATGTTGGAGGAAATACCGAATTAATTGAAAATAGAGTTAATGGAATCATTAAAGATTCAAATGATTCTGATTCTTTTGTTGAAGAAATTATTACTTTGTTTAACAATACTGAATTACGACAATCTCTTGAAAATCAGGCACAAAATACAGTTAAAAAATATGATTGGAATCAGATCGGAAATCTTTACTTGAATATCTATGAATTTGTTCTAGATAAATCAAAATAGTCAATGAAATGAAAAGAAGAATGTATTGAAAATTGCTTATGTTTTTGGAACAAGACCTGAAATAATCAAACTAGCTCCTATTATTAAAAAAACTACTGCAAAAAATAGTTCATTAATCTTTACTGGTCAGCATTACGATTTTGATATGAGTCTGCGATTTATAGAGGATTTGGGATTACGTTCACCAGACTTTAAGATGAAATTGACAAAACTTCAAAACAACACAAGTGATAAAGCCACACAAACTGGTGAAATAATTCTAAAACTAGCAAAAATTCTTAATAAAATTAATCCTGATTCTATAGTTGTACAAGGAGACACAAATACTGTTTTGGCAGCTGCAATCACATCTATCAAATGTGGAATCCCAGTCTTTCATGTAGAAGCAGGATTACGGAGCTATGATTGGAGAATGCCTGAAGAACATAACAGAATAGCTGTAGATCATATATCGGAACTTCTTTTTGCACCTACTAAACAAACTGCAACTATTCTCAAAAATGAACATGTTCATGGCAATATTCATGTAACAGGCAATACATCAATTGATGCTGTTTCAGAGTTTATCAAAAAAGCAGAAAAAAAATCAAAATTAAATATTAATCATGATTTCATTCTAACTACTGTTCACAGAGGTGAAAACGTTGATAATAAAAAAACTCTCAAATCAATAATTTCTGGGTTGTTAAATTCTAAAGGATCATTTCTATTCCCAATTCATCCCAGAACTGTTAATCGTTTAAAAGAATTTGGTCTTTATGAAAAAATAAAAAATTCAAAGAAAATTAAACTTATTCCATCTGTAGGATATTTTGACATGTTATATTTAATGAAAAAATGCACCTTCATTTTAACGGATTCGGGAGGAATTCAAGAAGAAGCTACTTCTCCCTTAATTAGTAAAAAAGTGCTAATTGTCAGAAAATCTACGGATAGACAAGAGGCAGTAGATGCAGGACTAGCAGAAATAATGGGCACAAACTCTACAAAAATTAGCCGATCAATTAACAAAACATTAGAAAATCCCCAACTAGTTTCAAAAAAAACTCCTTATGGAGATGGAAGATCATCTGATAAAATATTAAAAATAATTGAAAAAAATATTAATAATTTTTAGAAAAATTTGTAAATTAGTCTATATGATAATGTGTCTTGACAAAAAATTACGATGATGCAGATTTATAAAATTTCTATGATGATTGTTTTAGAAATCATGAGACCATTTGAATGTAGATATGACATGCACAATTTGTAAAAGAAAAATTCCATTTTAATACTGTTTTAGATATTTGGTGTGCTGTCAAAAAATTTGTTTATTACATAAATAATTTGAGTATTGGTACTTATAGAATTGATGGCTTTGTTTATGCATTATTTCAAATTGATACAAAATCTGTAATAAGTTGATAAAGTAAATATTAATTTCAATATTTTCCATTTAGTAATAAATTTTTAATTTTATTGTAAATTTTTATTTTGTAGAGCATATCGATAGTATTGAATTTTTTGCTAAGGAATGTATAAACTTTTAAAAAATGATGAGTTAGTTATATCAAAGATATATTTTTTCTTTTAACAAAAAATAATTTACAACTTATGAGTTATTTTTTAATTTTTTGATATTCATCTAAAATCATCGATATAATATTTTTCCAATCAAATTTTTGTACCATATTAAACGATTCTTTTCCCATTTTTGTTAATAATTTCTCGTCTAAAGAAAGCAATTCTAATTTTGCCGCTAGTTCTTTTGAGTCATTAATAAAAAAACCATTTTTTCCATCATTAAGAATATCATTAGACAATGTACCTGATTTGGCTATTATTGGAAGTGAGGATGCCATATATTCTAAAACTTTAATCGGTAATGCGTTTTTTGTAACTTCTGTTAACATTAATGGTCCTATGCCTATCGAAGATGCAACTAGATAATTTGGAATATCATTTCTGTTAATCCATCCTTTAAATTCAATATTATCTATTAGATTTTTTTTTTGTGAAATCTCTTTTAATTTTTCCATTTCCGGTCCATCTCCTAATAATGTCACTTTGATATTTGGAATTTTTAAAATAATTTTGGAAATACTATCTAATAAAATATCTATTCCTCTATGATAATACATTACACCAGAAAAAATTATTGTAAAATCCTGTTTATTTTCAATTCTATTCTCAAATTTTTTTAGATCGATCCCATTTGGAATTACTGAAATATTTTCTTCTCCAATTTTATATTCATTTATTATGATTTTTTTTACTGATTCATTTACTACAAAAATTTTATCCGCATTTTGCAATATTTTTCTATTGGATGAATCTTCAATTCTATGTTGTAAGGATTTCACTCCTGATGATTTTGCATATGTCGCATCATCTATTTTTATCAATGTTGGGATTTTTAATTTTTGTCCAACCTTGACTGCTGCATGTGGAACCCTATGAAATGGATGAAAAATTGAAAAAATTAACTCAATGTTATTATTTTTACAAACTGTTTCTATTTCTTTTTCTAAATTATTTTTACATAATCTTGCTGCAAATTTAATATTATTTTCTAAGGGAGTCTTAACTCTAATAATTTTAATTCTTGAATCTAATACAGGCTCAAATCTTACTTCCTTCCAGTTGATTTTTGGTACAACAACAAAGACATTGTGACCTTGTTTAGATAATGAATCTGCAATCTCCGATGAAATAACAGATCCTCCACCACTCATTGGAGGAAAATGAAATACGGTTACTAAGATATTCACAAGTTTAAACTTTTAAACAAGAACTAAAAGGTTATCCTGGTTTGAAAAAATCAAATGACAAACTAAAAAATTGGATAATAAATTCTGGAATCAGCGAATCTTCAAATGATCCTTTAGTAAATGGAGCAGTTCATTCATTTTATGATTTAAAAAATAACGCCTTTGGTTTTCTTTATCCTGAAATAACTGGATATTTTATAGATACAATGCATTTTTTGTATAATACAGAAAAACAAGAAAAATACAAACTATTAGCTGAAGCATCAGCGAATTGGCTGATAATGGTTTATGAAAAATATGGTGGAATTGTAATGGGCATTGAAAATAATGCTCCTACTCAAAATTTATCATTTTCATTTGATACTGGAATATGTTCTACCTCAATGTTCAAGTGTTACGAGTTAACCAATAACAAAAAATATCTTAATTTTGGAGTATCTCTGTTAAATTGGATAAATTCTGGTTCTATTGAAAACGATGGTACTATTCTTCCATTCTTTGATCATAACAAAAAGACTTTTTTAGAAAATAATGATGTATGGTATAAGAAAAAAGGATGTTTAAATATAAAAACAGCAATTCCATTTTTTCGTTACTATAAAATTTCGAATTCCATTGAATTTCTTGAATTGGCCAAAAGAATTTGTGACTCATATTTATTATTTCAAAGAAACGATGGTAGCTTTTCAATGCATATTGATAGCTCTGTTACTAATTTACACACTCAATGTTATGCTTTAGAAGGATTATTTTTTGCATATTATGTAACAAAAGAACAAAGATATCTTGAAGCCTGTGAAAAATCATTGGACTGGTGTGTAAATAATATTGAAAATGATGGTAGTATTAGATTATGGTTTGGCAACAAGTATAAATCAAAAGCAAGTTATCCAATTGCACAATTAATTCGTTTGATGATATTGTTTGATTCATGTGAAAATAATATAAAATATAAAGAAATTATAATTAAATTAATGAATTTTTTAATTTCATTTCAGGTAGAAAATCCTAATCCACATGCTAGTGGTGGTTTTATTGAAGAAATAACTAAATCTATTTTTGGATGGAAAAAAAACTCTCGAATTAATTCCTGGGGTTCAATGTTTTCTCTTCAGGCAATTAATTGGTTTGAAAACTATGAAAAATTTAATCTTAAATCAATTCATTATCTATATTGATTTAATTTTCCTCAATAATCAAAATTGTTTTTAACCTGTGTTATCAATTGAAAATTTGTGAATATTCTAATTATTTTAACGGCTTTTTGAAAAAATCATAATATTCTCTTATTACTTGTAATTTAGGTTAATGAAAAATATTTTATGTACAAAATCTTAATTATTAACTCTAGTTTCTATTAAAAAATATATGAAAGTAATTTTAATTGTTGGAACAAGACCACAAATCATTAAATCTCAACCCATTGTAAAAGAATTATTATCTAAAAAAATTGATCTTGAAATAATTCACACTGGCCAACACTATGATTATAAAATGTCTCAATCTTTTTTTGAAGAATTATCTATTAAAGATCCTCATCTAAATTTGAATATTGGACAAGGTTCTTCTCCTCATCAATTATCAGAAATAATTAAAAAACTTGAAAAATTGTTACTAAAATCCTCACCTGATTTTGTTTTAGTTCCTGGAGATACTAGATCTGCATTAGGATCTGGTTTAACTGCCTCACGAATGGGATTCACTCTTGTACATATTGAGGCTGGTGCGCGTAGTAATGATATTACTCTAGAAGAGGAAATTAATCGACGAATAATTGATCATAGTTCAAATATTTTATTTGCACCTACAAAAAACTGTTTGACTAATTTACAAAATGAAAATGTTCTTGGAAAATCATATTTCACAGGTGATTCAATGTATGATGTGTTTTTAGAATTTAATAAAAAATTAAATCATAAAAGAAAAAGAAATAACCAAATTTTAATGACAATTCATAGAAAAACAAATGTAGAAAATGCATCCAAAATGAAAAAAATCATTGGATTGGCAAATGAAATAACAAAATTAGGCTATGAGGTTATTTTCCCAATGCATCCACATACTCAAAAACAATTAAAATTATTCAACATATCTCTTAATAAAATAAATGCCATCAAACCTGTAAATTATTCAAAAATTCTTTCATTACTTGGTAATTCTAAAATGATGATTACCGACTCAGGTGGATTACAGAAAGAAGCTTATTGGATGAATACCCCCTGTGTTACGATCAGAAAAAGTACCGAATGGATTGAAACATTAGAGAATAACAATATTCTTTTAGATTCAATTACAACTTCAAGTATCAAACAAATCAATAAAATAATTGATTCTAAAATTCGTAAAAAAACTAAATCTTTATTTGGAAATGGTCATGCCTCAAAAAAAATGGTTTCAATCCTTCGAAATAACTTTTAGATACAGTTCTTTTTCCTTTTCTTCCATTATATCGCCACTAATTTTTTTAATTGTATCTATCCCATTTTTTTGCATTTTATTTTTTAGTAACTTGTTTGAAAGAATTTTTTTTATTGCTAACTGAAATGAATTTATTGAATTATCAACTAACATGGCAAATTTTTCAATTATTTCTGAATCAGAGTCAAATTCTGGCTTTGGTAAAATTACTGGAATTCCTGATGCTGCTGCTTCCAAAACAGGAATGGCAAATCCTCCATATTTTATGGGCAATGCGAAAATATCTGCTGATGTATAATAACTATTAATTTCATCATTTGAAACAGATCTTTCAAATCTTACTTTGTGTTTTATATTTAATTTTTCTACTAATTTATTTAAATCTGAATATTGTGGACCATCTCCAATTAGAACTAAAATAACATCAAGATCTTTTATCGCATGAATTAAGCATTCTTGATTTTTTTCTTTCATTAATCTTCCAACACAAATGATTATTGGTTTTTTTTCAACTATTTTTGGAATAACATCTGGTGAAAACTTTGATAAATCAATTTTATTATATATCAGATTGATATTTTTCCCCCCTAATTTTTCTGCATAGTTCCTAACAAATTCATAAACAATTATTATTTCGTCAGCATTACGTAGTGCAAATTTTTCCAGAATTTGTCTAGTTATTTGAAGTCGTAAAAAAGATTTGTAATCTTTTTTAATTCTTGCTTGATGTCTTAGATCTAAATCATAATTTCCATGTAATGATATTACTAAAGGTATGCCTAATTCTTTTTTTACATGAGCTGCTATCCAACCTTGCAAAAGTGGATTATATGATCTAATTACATCTGGTTTAATTTCACTAATTAATCTAACGATCTTTTTTTTCATTTTATTCTTATTTAATAAATTTACTTTTCCTACTGCATGAATTTTAAAATTAGCATTGCCTGCAACTTTTTTTACTTTTTCTTCGTTAATGTCAGAATCAAATAAGCTAATTACGTGAATCTCATCGAATATATTTTTTGGATTGAAATATCTTTCTTTTATTTCACCTTTCTTATAATATGATGATAGAGGATCGTTTGGAAAAACACATAATTTCATTTTCATTCTTTTTTAACGGCTTCTACATAAAAAGAAACACTATTTTTATTTTTTACAGTATTTTCTTTAATTAATAATTGAATTATTGAATCAGGATTTTTAATCTTTGATAATATTTTTGGAACGATATTTGCTAAGTTTAGTTTTTTATACTTTTTACTTAATCTTGGAAATGTATTATAAAAATTCACTGAGAAATTTTTAAAATTTCTATTTAGATGATATACTAATTCATCATAAGTCAATTTTGAAGACTCATAATAGGAATTGTTTGGTGTTGTAATTAATAATACTCCTTTAGGTTTTAAAATTCTATTAATTTCTAATAAAATATTTTTTAGACTTGGGTATATAACAATATCACCTTTCACTATGTGATTATTTTTAATATCTATTGATTTGGCAACTTCTAATATGTTTGCACAAATCACATAATCAAGTGAGTCTTCTTTTAATGGGATTTTTAACATTGAGCCTTCTATTACATGAATTAATTTATTAAAAGATACTTCACATTTTTTTAGATCTTTTCTCTCTATGTCAAGATTTATACAAAAATTTGATTTCTTTAATTCTGAAGAAATTATTCCAATTCCTCCCCCTAAATCTAAAATTTTTTTATTTTGCAATTTTTTAATTTTAGAGATTAAAAAAAATCTAACATCAAAGTCATCTCCCCACCATCTATTTGTATTATATTTCAAAATTTTAGATTTGATTCTATTGCGTTCATTCATGTTTTTGTTACTATTTATGTAAAAAAATTTGATATCTAATGTTTTTCATGATTAATTCTTATTTTTTATTGATATTAAAATAATCTATTTAATTGTAAATGATTAGAATCCTGAATATCTTTCTTTTTATAGAAATTTATGAGTAAATATACAAATGAGTAGCATTCGTGTAACCTATTCTGGCCTAATTGGGTTTCTTATCTCAATGATTAGTGTACTTACTGGAATAGTTTTTACGCTTATAGTTACAAGGAGATTGACTCCTGAAGAATTCGGTGTATGGGCACTTGTTGGAAGTCTAATTGGTTATTTTTTGATAGTAGAACCTATCATATCTTATTGGACAACACGTCAAATTGCACGAGGTGAATCAATTGCATCTACTTCTATATTTTATAGTGTGATTTTTGCTCTTGTTCAAATTCCGATTTATCTATACACTGTTTTTTTCCTTCCATCGATTGGTACTGATTACACTTATTCTATAATTTTGGCTGTGATTTTATTACCTGTAGCTTTTGTAAGCCAAACATTAGTTGGTATCAATCAGGCCCATAAACCACATGCGACAAGCTATGGATTTTTGGTTTTTGAAATATTAAAAATTCCAGTAGGAATATTACTTGTAGTTGTATTTGATTTGGGACTTGATGGAGCTATTCTTGCTACTTTTGTAGCGTATCTTGGTAAATTAATAATACAACTATATTTTGCTAAACCACAATTAAAAAATAAACTTAAAGTATCTCTAATTACTCAATGGATTAAAATATCTTGGATTCCACTATATCGAAATATTTCTAGTTTAATTTGGACTTTAGATGTTTTAATTTTTACTATCATTACAAATTCTGTGATAGGTGTTGCATTTTATTCAATATCTGTTACAATAACTGCATTAATTGCTCATGCTGGAATGATATCTCAGGGATTATATCCTAAATTATTATCAAAAGGAAGCCTTGATCATGTAGAAGATAACTTTAATCGATTGATCTATTTTGCAATCCCTCTTCTTGTAATTGTTATTTTATTTTCAAAGCCTGCATTATTTGCTTTAAATCCATTATATGATCATCTTTCAATTCCAGTAATTCTTTTAGGTTTTAGAACATTTTTTTATGTAATTACTGGATTTTTTTACCAAGTTTTGCTTGGAACTGAGCGAGTAGATGAAGAAATGAAGCCGTCTTTTAAATCCTTGATTAAAAGTAAATTATTCTACTTACCAACTGTAAATATTATTCATCATACATCATACATCATAATTCTTGCAATTACTACATTTGTTTTAACCAATCAAAATGCATCCAATTTTGAACTAGTTTCTGCATGGACTGGTATATCTTTTGTTCTTTCCATTCCTTTTTTAGTATACTCTGTATTTCTTTTGAAAAAATACATGACTTTCTCATTACCATATATTACCGCATTAAAATATTTTGTAGGCGCTATTTCTATGATTATTGTATTTTTGTTTACATCTGATTTTATAATATTTTATAAAATTAGTATCTATGAATTTCTACCAGGCGTATTTATTGAGTTTATACTATGTTTTTCTACATATCTTGGTGTGACGTATTTAATTGATAATAAAACTAGAGTTTTATTTCGAGCAATAGTAATGGAATTTATGCCAAAAAAGGAGATATAATATCATTATTAATTTAATAAAATGATTACCATCGAATATCTTTCTGAACCTGATTTAAATTGGAACAAACGTCTTTTAGATTCTAAATATGGAACTATTTATCAAACAAAAGAAATTGCTCAATACTTTGAAAAAACAAGTAAATTTAAAAATTCATTTTTACAATTTTTAGATCAATCTGGAACTATTGTTGGACAAATATTACTTTCAAAACATAATATTTCTAAAAATAAATCTGTTAAAGGCATATTGAAAAATTTTTTATTGAAAAATAATTCTCTCTATAGATGGGTTTATGGACCTGTAATTTTTGATGAATCTAAAACATATGAAATTAACGAACAATTATTTTTTTATCTTAAATCAAAAAAAACTAAAATTTTTGGTTCAGAACACCCTTTACTATCTGGATCATTTTTTAATTCTAAGACTTCATGCAAGATCAAAAATTGGTCTACATTTTTGATTGATTTGTCATTATCTAAAGAAGAATTATGGAAAAACTGTGACAAACATTCAGCTCGAAAAAATGTTGAAAGATCTTTAAAACGAAATGTTATAGTTAAAGAAATTACAAAAAATGATCTCAAATATCATCATTCTATTCTTGCTGATACAAAAGCTAAAGTTGGTCATAAATCTCTTTTATCAAACATAGAAATTCAATGGGATTTACTTCACCCTCTAGGATTTACTGGATTTTTAGCTTGGAAAGATGGTTTACCTGTTGGTAGCATTATGGTATCTTTTTTTAATAATTATGTAAATGAATGGGGTGTAGCAAGATCAGATCTTGATAGAGATGAAAAACTATATTCTCAAGATTTGATAAAATGGAAAATTATTGAATGGGGAAATAATAATAAATTTAGATATTTTGATCTCACAGGAGCAAATCCTAATCCAAAAAATTCTAAAGAAGAAGGAATTTTTCGATATAAAAAAAAATGGGGAGGTAATATGATTCAATATGATATGGTTAATTCATGAAATTTTAATTGGATATTCTTAATGGTTTTCTTAATTATAAAATTTAACTCAATCATGTTCACTGAAAATTTAATAAATCAATTATGTTGTAATTGCTATAAAGAAATACAAATTATGTCAAAATTATTTTTTTTAATTTATATTAAAAATAATTTAGAAGGAAATAATCAAAAATGATCAATGTATTACATGTATTGGATATTGCTGGAGTACCTTCAATATTATCTCATTTTCATAATAAATATGGTTATGGTCATAGCGATATTATTTTTCATAAAAAAAATAATTTTTCATATAACATATCAACATTTTATGGTGGAAAATCCTTCAGAAAATATAGAGATTTAATTAAATATGCGATTTTAAAAAGTAAACATTATGATATAATTCATATTCATGGTGCAGAAACATTAGTACCTGTTTTTAAACTTACCAGAAAAAAAATAGTTCTTCATTACCATGGAAGTGATATTAACCAAAAAGAACGTTCATTAAATAAAAAAAGAATCTTTTGTAGAAGTTTAGCTGATTTGATTGTATATAACGGAAAAAATATGGAAAAAAATATTATCACTTTTAGGAGCGTTCCTAAAAAATTTCTACCTAATCCAATAGATACTGAACATTTCCATCCGAGAAAAGACACTCGTTCTAATAACCTTATTTTTATTTCTAATAATTTGGATAAAGAAAAAACTATGAAATCAATAGAAACTTTTGATAAAATAGAAATAATTGATTTAGATAATCAACAAATCCTATATTCTTGTATGCCTGATTATTTATCAAAATTCGAAACATATGTTGATATCAAAATTATGCCTTGGGGTGACACACTTTCTGATTTGAGTACTACGGCATTACAAGCACTTTCATGTGGATGTAATGTATACCATAATGGATTTTTTTTAAAAATATTTCCAACTGAACATGATCCTATCAATAGCATTAAACAGCTAAATTCATTTTATAGGGAATTTTTAGTTTAAAGATGAAAGGTAGTCAAGAAGATTCACTATCTTCGATTCTTGAGCCAATTCCTAAAAATCCATTAAAAAAACTAAAATGGTTTATCACTTTATGGTTACTTCGACATCCAAGTCTTTGGACAAATCCACTTTCAATTTCTAGTATTTTTCGAGCTTTGACAGGAAAATTCAGAACTTTACCTGATTTTATCATTATAGGAGCTGCAAAATCTGGAACAACCTCATTATATGATTATTTATCTCAACATCCTTCCGTTCATTCAGCTTTATGGAAAGAGATTTATTTTTTTGATAGGTATTTTCCTAGAGGAATAAATTGGTATAGATCTAATTTCCCATATAAAATTCAAAAATTTTTTTCGACAAAAATCTTGAAAAAAAAATTTCTTACAGGGGAAGCTACACCTACATATCTTCATCATCCTCTTACAGCAAAAAGAATTTTTGAACTTTTACCAAACATCAAATTAATTATATTATTAAGAAATCCTATAGATAGAGCATATTCACATTATCAGATGGAAAAAAGATTAGGATATGAAGAACTTACATTTGAAGAAGCAATTAATCTTGAGACTTCTAGATTGGAGGGTGAATCAGAAAAAATGTTTCAAAATCCAAATTATTATAGTTATGCAAGACAAATTTATTCATATTTAACAAGTGGAATCTATGTGGATCAATTAAAATCATGGATGAATTATTTTCCAAAAAACCAGTTTTTAATTATTAACAGTGATGATTTTGAAAATAATCAAAATAAAATTTTCAAAGAAGTAGAAATTTTTTTGGATATTGATCACGTAAAGATAAATTTTTTAAAAAAAAATATTGGAAAATACAGTTCTATAAATACAGAAACTAGAAACAAATTATATGATTTTTTTATTTCGTATAATGAAAAACTTTATTCACTATTGAATCAGAATTATGGATGGAAATAACTAAATTTGAAGATATATTAAATATTTTATGATGAAAAAAAATATTGTTGTTGGATTAGGAGAAATAGGAAATCCAATTTTGAAAATTTTATCGAAACATAGCTTAACTGTTGGTTTTGATACTGATGAAAAATTAATGAATACTGCAAAATTTAATAGACTTTCAAAAATAGAAACCAATTTTTTACATATTTGTATTCCATTTGGAAAAAATTTTGAAGATAATGTTTATTCTCTTAACTCTAAATTTCGCCCTGAATTGATTGTTATTCATAGTACAATCAGTCCATATACAACTCAAAAAATCCAATCAAAAATCAAAATTCCTATTATTTACAGTGCCACAAGAGGTGTTCACAAAAGAATGCTTTCAGATCTTAAAAAATATACAAAATTTTATGCTCTAGAAAAAAATGCTCCAAAAAAACAATGGGCTTCAAAAGAATTTTCAAAATTAATGAAAAAATCTGGTGTAAAAACTAAAAAATTAACTGATCCTATAACTTTAGAATTATCTAAAATTGTTGTTGATACTTCGTACTATGGTTGGTTGATAAACTATGCACAAATTTCTAATCTTATTGCTAAAAAACATAATATTGATTATGATGAAATGTGGTCTTTTGCAGATGAAATTCACAAGTATCTAGGAAATCGACCAAAAATGTTTCCAGGATTCATTGGAGGTCATTGTGTAATTCCAAATCTTAGTTTAATCAATGAAGACTCTTTATGGGAAATTGACAATATTAACAATATTTATTCAAAAAAAGTCAAAAATGCAAAAACAATTGCAAAAAAATATGTAAAAGGAAAGCAATCATATGATAAATAATTCTTTAAAAATTGGTTTGTGTTTAAAGATTTAACATATTTAGTGTGAAATAGATTTTAGATTATGAATATTTTTATCACCGGCGGAGCTGGGTTTTTGGGTTCTCACCTTACACAATTTCTGATTGATCAAGGTCACACTGTTACCATTTTTGATAATTTTACTAATTCAAATTCAAAAATATTCCTAAATGATGATAAAGTAAAACTCATTGAAGGTGATATTATTAATTATTCTAAATTATCTAAATCTATGAATAACATTGAACTTGTAATTCATCTTGCTGCTCAAATTAGTGTTAAAGATTCTTTAAAAAATCCAAAAAATACTATTAAAATTAATGTCGATGGAACACAAAATCTTTTAAAATCTTGTATAGAAAATAAAATTAAAAATTTCATAGCTGCATCATCTGCTGCTATTTTTGGAGATCAATCTGTTATGCCTTTAACTGAAGAATCTCCCAAAAATCCTATTTCTCCTTATGGAAAAAGTAAACTTCTCATGGAAGAAAAAATTTTAGAATTTTCAAAACAAAATAATTTTAATTCTATAATTCTAAGATTTTTTAATCTGTATGGTCTTGGACAATCTATTCAATATGCAGGAGTGATTACAAAATTCTTAGAAAATATTAAAAATAATTCAAATTTAACGATTTATGGGACAGGTGAACAAACAAGAGACTTTATTCATGTTGATGATGCAATTTCTACTTTTGATCTAGCAATAAAAAATATTAATCAAAAAATAGGAGAAATATACAATGTTGGAAGTGGACAAAGTATAACCATATTGGAATTAGCTCAATCTATTTTGCAAATATCTAAGAAGGATCTTAAAATTATTCATAAACCAGAATTGGACGGAGATATTATTCAAAGTTTGACATCTATAGAACACATTGCTACTGACATGGGTTTTACTCCTAAAATCTCATTGGAAAAAGGATTAAAACAATTTTTTGATTAATTGATCTTTTCCTTTAGATATTCTACTGTATTTACAGGTGTAGGATCAATTTTTAATTTTACTACAAGGTAAATACTGGCATGATTCAAAAGGTGAATCAACATAAATTTTTTGGTGATATAAAGTTCCATTAAATGCAAACTAATTATTTTAAATATGGATGAAAAATTTTCACTTTATGGATAATATTGCAATTGATTCTTCGCTTAGAACTGTTGAATGGAAAAATAATAAAGTGATTATGATTGAACAAACCAAGCTTCCAAATGAACTAGTATTTGTAGAATATGATGATTTTAATCAAGTTGCAAATGCTATCAAAACTTTGATAGTTAGAGGTGCTCCTGCAATTGGAGTATCAGGAGCATTTGGGTTGGGCTTAGCCGCATTACAAAGTAAGGCTACAACAAAAGAGAAATTACTCTCCGATTTAGAAGATGCAAGAAAAATTCTTTTTGCAACAAGACCGACTGCAGTAAATCTAGGTTGGGGATTGGAAAAAATAATGAATGTTGGAAAGACTGGGGAAACAGCAGAACAAATTAGAAAGCTGGTAATTGAAACTGCTAAAAAAATGGCGGAAGAAGATATCGAAATAAACAAAGCAATGGGAAAGAATGGTTCTGCTCTTTTTGATGATAACGATACAATCATGACTCACTGTAATGCAGGTGCATTAGCAACTGTTGCATATGGAACAGCACTAGGTGTAATTAGAGCAGCTAGAGAGAGTGGAAAAAATGTCAAAGTTATTGCAACTGAAACAAGACCCATTCAACAAGGTTCACGATTAACAGCATTTGA
Source organism: uncultured Candidatus Nitrosopumilus sp. (assembly GCA_905479565.1). Classification (GTDB taxonomy): domain Archaea; phylum Thermoproteota; class Nitrososphaeria; order Nitrososphaerales; family Nitrosopumilaceae; genus Nitrosopumilus. The sequence goes on along the minus strand of CAJQMY010000018.1, from coordinate 23,094 downwards.
ATTAAAACATGATGGTTTTGATGTAAGTCTAGTTCCTGATACTGCTGTTGGGTATTCAATGGCAAATGGTTTGGTAAATAAAGTTGTAGTTGGTGCTGATAGAATTGTACAAACTGGTCATGTATTTAACAAAATTGGAACATATCAAGTGGCAACCATGGCAAAACAACACGGAATTCCATTTTATGTTGCGGCACCATTATCTACAATTGATCTCAAAACGAAGGCTGAAGATGTAATTATTGAGATGCGTAACGGGAATGAAGTAACAGGAATTGGAGAGAAAAAAACAGCACCTGATGATATTGGGGTGATTAATCCTGCATTTGATATGACCCCGCCTGAACTGATTTCTGGAATTATTACTGAAAAAGGTGTGGCTACTGCATCATACGAGGAATCAATCCTAAAATTATTTCAAGCTAATAATTAGAAAGTTTTTATTGATTTTCAAACTGCTGTATACAATATGAGTGCTGTTTCTCCACAAGCAATTGAAGATTCATTAAAACAATGTATGGATCCTGAAGTCCCTCTAAACATTGTAGAAATGGGATTAATCTATGGGATTGATGTTACGGAAAACAATGATGTTAATATTAAAATGACAATGACTACTCAGGGTTGTCCTTTACATGAGACTTTAGTTGAAGATGCAACAAGATATGCCAAAAAAGTCCCTGGAGTAAATAACGTCAAAATTGACATTGTATGGGAACCTGCATGGTCAATGGATAAAATGACCGAAGAAGGAAAATTAAAAATCAAAAATATGGGAGCTGCTATGAATACGCCTGCGCCAATTAACTATGAAACTGCATTACCTCAAGGAGTTGGAAAACTAGTCAAACAAGATGATGGTTCAATGGTACTAGCTAATGAACATGAACAAGGATTTATGGTAAATCAAGCAATTGTTGACTTTTGGAAGTCTTGTAATGGTGAACGTAAGGTTACTGAACTTGTAGAAGTGTTTGCACAACAAACAGGATTACAAAGAAAACAAGTTGAAAAAGAAGTCATGCAATTATTACAACAACTACGTGATGGTGGATTGATTGCAATAGCTGGTCAGCCTGATACTCCAAATGTTGAATTTAAAAAATAGTCTTAAAAAATACTGTTTGAGTTTGCACCATCAAAGTTTATTGTAACGCCTGAAAGATATTTTATATTATTTTCAACTATTGATTTAACAAAGTTTCCAATTTCTTCCGGTTTGCCTAATCTCTTCATGGGTAATGTTTTTTCAAATTCTTTTACATTCTCAATTAATTCTTGAGTTCTATCTGTGTTTATTGGGCCTGGTGCAATATTGATACAATTAATATTGTTTTGAGCATATTCTTTACTCAGTACTTTGAAAACTTCGGCAAAAGCCGCACGATATGCTGATGAAATTATTAGTTTGGTATTTGGTTCTTTAATTACATTTGAGCTGATCAAAAATATGTATCCATCATTGTTAATTTTGATATTTTGTAATATGGTACAAAATCCTAAAAATAATTGATTATGGTATAGTTTCCAATCCTCTTCAGTAATACTTGAAAATGGTTTTGGATCTGGACCTCCTGTATTCAAAACTAAGATATCTGTTTTTTTATGATTTTCTAAAAATTTTTTTACACTTTCTAAATTTGAAGTGTCAATATCCTTTTTGGATGCAGCAAAAACATCAATTTTAATTGATTTAAGAGAATCTGAAATTGCTTTTCCAATTCCTCGCGAGCCTCCAAGAACAATTGCATAAGTCATATTATTCTCTAAAATATTGATAATTAAATTTCTTTAATTTCTGTTATAGTTCCTAATATTGAATCCATTTGAGCTATTGCTCTTTTCTCATTCCATCCTAGTGCAACATACCAATCTCCCGCATCATCATGATATTTTGTCTCTAGTATCTTGATATTATCAGGTTTTACATCATATTTTCTAGCAATACCCGAAACTGCAAGTGCTATTGCGTCCTTTTCTTTTTCTAGGCGTCTTTTCATTAATCCTATTCCTGGACTCATATTTTTTCTAGAACGATTCATCTAATATAGTTAATTCATAAAATTACTCTCAGATTGAATTTTTCTAATTAACATCCTTACAATATTTCAAATAGCCCTATGACATCATAGAAACAAAATGAAACTAATCGCAAGACTTTCAAATTCCTCATTTACAAAATCTACCACGCTTGTTTCACTTGTATCTATTTTAGCAGTTATTGGTTCAATTGTAATTGTTTCAGCAGGATTTTGGGATGCTATATCCCATCTTCAAAAAGAGCCAGAATTTTTTTGGAGTCCGTCTCACATTGTAGTATACTTTGGAGTATCTATGACCGTCTGTGCTGCAATTATGGGGAGCATGTTAATAATTAGAAAATCGGTTCACGGTTCTCTTAAAATTGGAATTAAACTAGTCATTGTAGGCTCTATTCTTCAAATTGTTTCAGGTTTTGGAGATTCCTTGTCTCATGATTTATTTGGAATTGATGGATTAATTTCATGGTCACATCAACCACTGGAATTAGGATTGGTACTTGCATCATTAGGTGCAGTATTAATTTTAAAAAATAGAGAACATACTAAACTCAAAATATTTCTTCCTTTCTCAATTGTAGCATTTTTATTTTTTAGCACCTGGTTGATTTTCAATCTAGTGTTATTCTTTGGACATACAATTCAATGCATCCAAATCTATGAAATATTTTCTTCAGGTTGCTCTATATTGTAATTTTTTATTTTTATATATGCCATAATCATCATTATTACAGCACCGACAAGAACTATTATTCCTGATGGAAGCATTTTCTGAGAATTTGTATTTCCAAATTCTATCTGTACATCAATTTGATTTTTTGCAATATTTGTAATCTTTAGAATATGTTCCCCATTTTCATCAAAATCAAAATATCCGACTGATAATTTTGTTTGTACTATTTGTTCTGCAATGACATTCTTTTTTGTATCTAAAATCTGAACAAAAATCCCCTCTCCTGCAAATTGAGGCATGTATAATTTGTAATATCCAATATCTATACCAGAAAATTCTGATTTCACTTCAAAAGAGTTTGATTGTTTTAACAGAATTGAATCATATTTTTTTTCGGTTTCATCAAAAATAAATGATGTCCAAACTATTCCAATTATTACTAATGCTAATCCTAGTTTGAATGGAGATATATTCATTTCATCATGCAGAGAAATAATTTACTTTATAAGATAATCTAAAGGGCTCGGAGGGCTTCGATCCCTCGACCTAGCGGTTCGAAGCCGCTCGCACTATCCAGACTGTGCAACGAGTCCAAACAAGTAAGATTTTAACGGGTCTAAATATCTGTCTAGATACTTTGAAAGTATCAAAAAAAGTAGTTGGAGTTGAATACGCAATTAGAGATATTGTTCTAGCTGCTAGAGAAGTTGAACAAAAAGGAATGAAAGTTGATTACCTTAACATTGGTGATCCTGTCCAATTTGGATTTCAGCCTCCTAACAATGTAAAACAAGCTTTGATTGATGCTATTAACAATGGAAATAATTTCTATTCTTCATCTGAAGGTCTTTTAGAATTAAGGCAAGAAATTGCTAAAAAAGAAAATGCCAAAGGACTTTCAATTACAGCTGACGATATTTTGATTACGAATGGGGTTTCTGAAGGACTTGATATGGTCATTTCCTCCATAGTTGAGGATGGTGATGAGGTATTACTACCTGGACCCTATTACCCCCCTTATGCTTCCTATGTAAGATTGCATGGTGGAGTGCCTATAGAGTTTGCAGTGGATTTGAATAATTCTACACCAAATATTGAAGATATTAAATCTAAAATTACATCAAAGACTATTGCTATCTGTCTAATCAGTCCAAACAATCCTACTGGAGTTGTATTTAATGAAAAAGCACTCAAAGAACTAGTAGATATTGCAAATCAACATAATCTCTACATTATTTGTGATGAAATTTATGATCAAATAATTTTTGATGATAAATTTGTTGGAATTGGAAAAGTAGCTGGTGATTCACCTGTAATTGTTCTTAATGGATTCTCCAAAGTCCATCTAATGTCTGGCTGGAGAATTGGATATATAGTATTTAATCAATCTCCTCAACTTGACGAGTTACGTGAACATTTACCAAAACTAGCAAGAGTTAGAATTGCAACTAGTCTTCCTGTTCAATATGCAGCTTTGGAATCACTTCGCGGACCTCAAGATTACGTTGGTAACTTTGTTTCAGAAATGAAAAAACATCGTGATCTGGTTGTTAAACGACTAAATGAAATGCCTGGATTATCATGTTCAAATCCAAAAGGTGCATTTTATGCATTCCCAAAAATTGAAGACAATAAATTTGGAACTGATAAGGAATTTGTAACTAAACTGTTAGAACAAAAGGGTGTACTTACTGTTCATGGTTCTGGATTTGGTGAACAATATGGGAGTGGACATTTCAGATTGGTGTATTTGCCAAATATTGAAGTATTAGATTCTGCAATGAATAAAATTGAAGAATTTGTTAGTAATTCCAAACCGTAAACTTTTCAGGAACGATTTCTATTATACAATTAGTATCATCTAGTAGTTCTATTGCAGATTTATTCTTCAATGTTTTAAAATATCTTGATAGAATTTTCTTTGCAATTGTCTTGACTTTGGAATTTCCTATAATGAGATTAGCATTTCCTTGTACCAGTACACCGTAAATGTTTGGTGCATTAACTCCCACATCTATACAACATGAGACTTGATTATTTTTCTTAATATTTTGTATTTTTTTTGTTTTAGTGTTTGTTCCAATGTATAATTTTTTTCCGCTATATCTGTACCATACAGGTGCAATATGTAGAGTTTTATTTTTACCAATTGTTGCTAATCGTAATATTTTTTGGTCTCTCAGAAATTCATCTCTTTTCTTCATGTTTTGTAAATCCTAATGCTATCATAAAAATCCCAAATCCTAGCATTGCAGCCGATACTTTTTCATTTGTAAATTCTGCATTAAATAAAAAATCTTCAACAAAGTCTATTCCCCATATGAGTAATTGCTGTATGAGAACTATTCCTCCCATGACGCAAAAAAGCACACCAATTGCAGTAAACCAATTTTTACCCCGTCTGTAATATTCGTGACTCATGACAAATACTAGAACTTAGATAATTTTGATGCCTGGATTCTTTATCTTGTTTCTAATCATTGCATTTAGCAACAACGGAGTAGACATTTCTGCAAGATATGATAACTCGATTGGTCCCAGATAAATTGATCTTAATCCCTTGATTTCATCAATCAAACTATTTACTACTGCAACTGATTCTTTATCATCTCCACAAACAAAGATATCATAATCTAGTTCCAGTGTTGGATTGATTAGCTTCTTTTCCGAAATCACATGAAATGCGGATACAAGTTTTGATTTATCTTTCATGTGTTCTGAAACTAGTTTGTATGAAAATGGTTTGTTATCTTTAATTGAAACACATTCAAATCCAACATCTGTCTTTGTCATTGGAACAATAGGAGACACAACAACACAACTATCTTTTACTTCTGATAGTATCCCTGAACATACTGCATCGATATTTTCATATGGGATTGATAAAATCAAAACGTCACTTTCTTTTGCAACTGAAACATTATCGTTTCCAGTGATTGTTCCTTTAATTTCTCCAAATGCTTCTTTTGCAAGATTGGTATATTCTACGGCTGATTCAGATGCTCTTGCAGCATCTCTTGAACCAATTATTACATCATTGTTTTGGGACCATCTTAGAGCAAAACCTTTGCCCATTCCCCCGGTTCCACCAATTATTCCGACTTTCATGATTATCTCCCAGACAATGTTATTATTATCTTTATTTGAAAATTGATCAATTTGGGACAGATTATCTTCCTTAGACACGGACAGGCAACAAATAACACTGAAAGAATACTAGCTGGACGAACAGAAGGTGTTCCATTAACTGATACTGGAATCACACAAGCAGAACATACTGCTGAATTACTAGAACATATGAATGTCTCAGCAATTTATTCTAGTCCTATACAAAGAGCAAAACATACTGCAGAAATTGTTGGTAAACATAATTTAATTGATGTAACCATTGATGAGAGATTAATTGAACTTGACATGGGAAAATTTACTGGAATGCGATATGATGAAATTTTTACTAGTCATGGCAATGTCTTTATGAAATTCTATAGTGGTGAACTGGAAATTGCTCATAACGGAGTCGAAACTTTTGATCAAGTCAAAAAACGAGTTTTAGAAATTGTAAATTATGTTACTGAAAAGCATCCAGATGAAAATGTTGTACTAGTGACTCATATGGATCCGATCAAAATAATGCTTTCAACTATTGTAAATTTGTCTCCTGTTAATCTCTTTGAGTTAATCATTGCAAATGCCTCTCTTAACATATTTAGAGAAAAAGAACAAAAATTCTCACTATCTGGACTTAATGTAATGCATCCATCCCGATTCGATCAGAGTTGGTAGCTAGTAATCTTGAAAACCCTTAAATAGAAATTATAGGTCACGTCATTCAGTCACTATGAAGAAATTCGTTGGATTATTCTTAGTATTGGCAGTTTTGATGATAGTGCCAGCTGTAGACTTAGTATTTGCTGCAGGTGATGAACCAGGAGAATATCTTGATCGTAGAGTGGTTATTTGGAATTTATTTTATAGATTAATGACAGTTGGATTTACTGTGGGTGCAGTAGTATCTGGAACAATGATTTGGCAATGTTGGAGATTTAGAGAATCTCATCCAAAAGCCAAACCCACTCCATATGAGGGCACGGACTGGTAATAATGAGCGGACACTCTAACTGGCCAGAATGGGTTTACATTGGTGTTGTAGTGGCTCTAATGGTTTGGGTAGGAGCAGAAGCTTGGGAAGCAGAAAGACTTGTGGAACATGTTCCAGAGGATGCCAAAACAATTATTGTAACAGGACAACAGTGGTTCTGGACTTTTGAACACGAAGATGGAACTAAAGAGATTGGAGAATTGCATGTAGAAGTAGGCAAGGCTTACAAGTTTGAAATCCATTCTAAAGATGTTAATCATGCTTTTAATATTCACGATTATGTTGTTTTGATGGATGCAATTCCTGGTAGAGTAAATACTGTATGGTTTGCTCCAACTGATGTAGGAACTCATGATATTCAATGTAGAGAGTACTGTGGTCTAATTCACTATAATATGCGTGGAACTTTAATTGTGGAGGATCCAAAAGCTTGACAACGCTTTTATCACAACTTTTAATCAGAAACTTTAAGGAGATTATCTAATGGTTCTAGAATTACAAAAGCCACGTCCAATTTGGCAAATAATGTTCTCAACACATCATACTGATGTTGGTTTGCTCTATCTAATTTCGTCCCTAGCATTTTTGTTCTTAGGTGGTTCTTTGGCTCTTGCAATTAGAGCAGAATTGTTCTTACCTGGTGCACAAATTATTGGTGATGCTATGACGTTTAATAGAATTTTTACGGTTCACGGTACAACGTTAATTTTCTTGTTTATCATTCCGTTTGCATCTGCAGTTGGTAACTACTATGTTCCAATTATGGTTAGATACAAAGACATGGCTTATCCAAAACTTAATGCAATTGCATTTTGGATGATTCCTCCAGCTGGAGCACTCATTTGGTTAGGATTTGCAGATTTTACTTGGTATGCGACACCGCCATACTCTATCATCAGTGCTCCTGGTCCTGCTGCAGATATGTGGATATTTGGATTAAAAATCTTAGGTATTTCATCAGTCCTTGGTGCAATTAATTTTGTAGTTACAATTCTAAAATGTAAACATCCTGACATGTCAATTGGCCAGGTTCCATTATTAGCATGGTCTTTCTTATCATCATCTTTGATTATACTTGTTGCAATTCCAACATTTGCAGCAGCACTTTTGATGTTGTTAACTGACAGACTTGGTGTAAGTGGATTTTTCAATCCTGCAATGGGAGGAGATCCAATTGCTTATGCCCACTTGTTTTGGTTTACGTTCCATCCTGAAGTGTATGTATTGGTAATCCCTGCAATTGGTATGATGTATGAAATCATTCCAAGGTTTTCAAGAAAACCGATTTACAGCTACAACTCTGGTGTCTTTGCATTTGTTTTGCTATCTATTGTCGGTTTCTCATCATGGGCACACCACATGTACGCAACCGGAATGTCATTTACTGAAAAAACTGTATTTATGGTAGGAACCCTTGCAGCAGTTCCAGCATCTGCTATGCACGTATTCAACTTTGTTGCAACAATGTGGAATGGTAGAATCAAATTCTCAACTCCAATGATGTGGGCAGTTGGTGGTATTGCACTATTCTTCTCTGCAGGTGCAGGTGGTGTTGCAAATGCTGCCATGCCATTGGACTTTACAACACACGATACATACTGGGTAGTAGGTCACTTCCATCTCTTTGTGATGGGTACAATCGCATTTGGTTCAATTGGTTATCTATACTACATGTTCCCATATGTAACTGGTAGAATGTATAATGAAACAATGGGTAAAGTTCATTTTATAATGTCATTTGTAGGGACTGTTCTAGTATTCTTTACACAACACGTACTTGGCCTGTATGGAATGCCAAGAAGAATTTTCGATTATCCGCCAATCCCAGAATGGATTGCTATGAACCAAATTGCAACAGTAGGAGCAATGATTATTGGTGTCAGTATGGCAATCTTTTTAGCAAACATGATTTACAGTTCCGGAAAAGGAAAACTTGCAAATACCGAAGATCCATTTGGAATCGGTGGGAAATACTATTATCCGTTTGAGGCAAAGAATCCATCACATTAGGAGATATATGAAATGAGTCACGATAATTCCCAAGTTTACCGAACAACTCCAGCTAGAACTGGAAAAATGATGATAATCATGTTAGGTATTTGCATTGTTGGTGGAGCAATCTTCTTTGGAATGTGGGATTATTGGATATCAGAACCCGCCCCAGTTGTGGCAATGATGGCAGGTGGCGATGATCGTGGTGAAGCAGCCGTGCATACAGGTGCTACTATCAATTCAGCTCTTTCGTTTGTAGAGTCGTCTGACTTTAGGACTTTGGCATTTAATGCATTACCTGGGGAATCAGATAACAATCCAACTATTAATATGGAAGTTGGAGACAAAATTGTCTTTGATGTAATTAATGCCGGTGTATCGTTCCATTCTTTTGGTGTTACTTCGGATGATGAAGGTTTTGGAGGGATTATTCCAGGTAGTGAAATTGCAACTGCATCAAATCCTCTAAAAGCAGGTGAGAGTGGAACTTCTGAATTTATTGCAGGCGAAGATGGAGTTTATTATTATATTTGTACAGTTCCAGGTCATAGAGAACAAGGAATGGTGGGTAAAATCGTTGTAGGAAATGCTTCAATTGAAGAAAAGGTAATGGAGGCTGTACCAGAACCTGTAGCGGAAGAAGTAATGACACCAGAACCTGTAGCATATGACGGTCCAATATCTCTCCCACAAGGTTCTGGAGTTCCTGGATGTGATGCTACGTATGAATGCTATATCCCATATCATGTTACAGTCTCATCAGGTGAAGAAATTACTTGGTCAAATGATGATTCTGCAGCTCACACAGTTACAAGTGGATTACCGGGAGCTCCTGATGGAATCTTTGATAGTAGCATATTTACGGCAGGCGACACATTCTCTGTAACTCTCGACGAATCTGGTGAATATCCTTACTATTGCATGGTTCATCCTTGGATGATTGGTAACATTACGGTAAATTAGAATCGAATAATTTTGGCAATTCAATATCTTGCATTAACAACATTAATTGTTTTGTATTCATTGATGTTTATTGGTGGATATATTTCAGCGGCTGGACTTGGATTAACTTGTCCTGAATGGCCACTATGTCCTAATGGAGTGATGCCTTCTGAAGAATATCTTGTTGAATGGATTCATAGAACAACTGCTGCAACCACTGGAGTATTAGTAATTGCAACTATGGTTGCAAGTCTTGTTAACAAGAATTCTGATTTAAAAATTAAAATTACAAGCTCACTTGCAACTGGTTTAGTAATTACTCAAATTACCTTAGGCGCTTTAGTAATTGACACAAAACTTCACGCAGTATTAGTTGCAATTCACTTAGGAATTGGAATTTGGTTATTTGCTATGGTATTACTAACTGTGTTATTTGCATTTAGAATTACAAAATCTCCAAAATCTGCTACTTAGATTTTTTTAATATTTTTGGTAAATAAATATACAACATTACCCCTACAAATACAAAAGCACCTGTGGTAATTGCACCAATAAATAAAAATCCAAATGGACTTTGTGTTCCCATGTTAAATGTATATGTTAAAACCTCATCAGCATTGTCCATGTCGTACAAATCAACCCTAACAATGTGATTTCCTATATTTTTCCAAACATAATCAAAATCCCAATGGGAACCTTTTACTGATGTTGGAGGAATTGCATCTACCTGTTGTTCATTGTAATAAACCCTGATTCCCATAGTAAAATCTTTGACTTCATCATAATCAAACCCCTTTGTCACTTTGATAAGAAATTGTGAGGGTTCATCAATTTGTGGAAATTCTGGTGCTGTGGCCACTTGAACTCTGTAACCCCCTATTGATTGCTCAGCAGAATTGAACATAGAATGCCCATATGCCGAACTGATTCCTGAAAATGATGAAAAAATCAAAATAAAGATCAAGAAAACTGATCGCTCTTTAGCCATTTAAAATATCATGTAAATTCGATGAATATATTGTAAATCAATTTTTATAGGAAAATCTTCAAAACCTTTAAATCCTTATTGGCAAGAATCTCAATCGTTGACCCTCGTTACAAAATCAATCGATATTAGAACACCTGTGGATAGTGTTTTCACCTACTTTGCAAGACCAGAACACGTTTCTGATCAAATCAAAAATGATGCAGTAGGCATGACCGTGATTCCTATGGATATTAAAGAAGGAATGGGTGTTGGAACAACCTTCAGAATTATCGGTGACTTTAGCGGTAAACGTTTAGAGTGGGATTGTGAAACAACTGAATTCATTAGAAATGAGAAAATCACTGCCAAACAAATTGAAGGTCCATTCAAGAGCTGGCAAATTACCAATGAATTCAAGGCATTAGGTAATAATCTTACAAGAGTAACCATGTCAGTAGATTATGACATGCCATTTGGTCCTTTGGGAGCAATTTTGGATAAGGCAAAATTTGCAAAATCTGCTGAGAGAGGAATGGAAACTGCTCTATACAATGTTAGAGGATTACTAGAAGGAAACGGTTCAATTCCAGTATACATTACATTGGATGCATACCAAAAACTTCTAGCCGAAAAGAAAAAGATGAATGATGTTCCAGTTTCAACTGCACTTACTGCAATCATTGAAAAATACAATGAAATTGAAGCTAAAGCACAAAACTAATTTTTCTTTTATTTTAAAATCTTAAGATTAATAACAACTATAGGCCTTTTAATTTCGGTGGGTCTATGGCGCAGCCAGGTAGCGCACCGGACTCTTAATCCGGTTGTCAAGGGTCCGAATCCCTTTAGACCCGCTCTCTTGAATTTTGGACTTTTTTACCGTGTCACGCTTGATTATAAAAAAACTCGGGAATTTTTTTTAACAAAGATTTCTTATTATTACATTTGTAAAAGTATCAATGTCTAATTATAACAGTTCAATTTTTTTATTTACAAAACTAGACATTGTAACTATGATGATTCGTTGCAAGTATTTTTCAGTAGAATAAAATTACAAAAAACTGAAACTATTTACGGCAAACCATCACAATTATTCTATCAAAAATTCTTGCCGTGTTATAAGTAAAATTACAGTTTTTTCAGTAGCGTAAATCTGGGTTTGTCAGGCTCAATATCTTCGTGCATATCAACATTACTCACAAATTTTACTTTATAGTTCAACCATCTATTTTTCATGTTACGTGATTTCTGGTATTCGTCAATGGATTTTTCTGTTTCTTCAAATTTTTCACAATTCATAATCCATCTTTTAGATACTCTAAACGTTTCTGCAATCGCTTTTTCTAATGTATCGTCATCCAGATAGTTCATTAATCCATGAGTAAAAACAAAATCTATTGATGCATCCTCAAAAGGTAGGTCGGTTATTTTGCCATTTTTAAAATTTCCATTTGGTACTTTTTCTTTTGCAATGTCTAATGCATGATCATTTAGATCAATTCCTCCAAATTGAATTGTATCTGGAAACAATCTCAAATCAATCCCTGTACCACAACCAATCTCTAAAACACTTGTACAACGTAATGATATAGCTAAATCTCGAACAAATTTTGCAAATTCTTCATTGTATCTTGATTCATTCTCATCTGAATATTTGTTCCAAAATTCTTCATTGTAGCTCATAGTATTTTTAAAATAAAGCCATATTTGACATTAGTTGTTTAATGCTGACATTTACAAGGAATAAGCTTTGTGTCAAATGTACAATCATGAGGTCCATCAGATTTTCCCTGTGTAGGAATCTCTTTCATACAATCATCATGGCGACCTTTTCTGCAAAACCAACAGATTTCTGGCGTTTCTCCAGGTGTGCATGAATCCATAATCTCTAATCCTTGTTGGAGGTAAAAAACTTCATGGATTTTAGATAAATGTCAACCAAGGCAAAAATCTCTCATCTTTACCAATTACTACATCCGTAAATGATTTTTGTAGTGCTTTGGTAATATTTCCCATCTTTCCATTTCCAATTTTTACTTTGTCTATCTGAGTTACTGACTTTACCTCAGCTGCAGTACCTGTCATGAAAATTTCATCTGCATTGTAAAGATCATCTCGTTCCAAATCGCGCTCAATTACAAAGCCACCATTCTCTTCAATAATTTGAATAATGCTATCTCTAGTAATTCCCTCTAATCCCCCTGCTGAAAGTGGAGGAGTTTGAATAATATCATCTTTAATTATGAAAATATTTTCAGCACTACCCTCTGCAACTTTTCCATGATAGTTTAACATGATTGCCTCATCATATCCATTTTCTAATGCTTCCATTCTTGCAAGTGCGGCATTTGCATAGTTTGATGCAGCTTTTGCTTGCATTGGTTGAGATCTTGAATCTATTTTTACCCAACTTGATACTTTACATTTTGCTCCAGAAAATTTACCTGCTTTTGATTCCCCCATCTTCCATTCCCAACAAGCAATTGAAACATCTACTTTGTTTGTAGTAGGAGTTAATCCCATCATTCCATATCCGTAATATGCTAGTGGTCTAATGTATGACTCTTTGAGTCCTCCTGCTTGAACTGTTTTTACGATTGCATCTGAAATTATTTTTTTTGAAAATTGCATTTTCATTGAATATAATTTTGCAGATTTGAAAAATCTATCAACATGTTCTGGTAATCTGAAAATTGCAGATCCGTTTGGAGTATTATAGCATCTGATTCCTTCAAAAATAGATGTCGAATAGTGTAATGCGTGGGTTAAAACGTGAACTTTGGCATCTTTGAATGGTACTAATTTTCCATTCATCCAAATTTTACCAATCTCTTTCATAGGAGAGCAAAAAACCTATGCTAATTTAAAGAATTATTTTTTTCACTAATTTTGAACCATCTCAAGCTACATATCTGACTAGTCGTAAGTTTTACCATGGAATGGACTTTGGGTTTTGCTGGAATCATGTGTTTAGTAGTGGGTTTGGTTGGTCAGGCATTTGAAATGAGAAAAATTCGATTAACGACATACAGAGATGAAGATTTGGGTTCGGCAAACATCTTCATGAATAAGAAGAATTTCAAGTGGTATGCCTTGTTAGGCATTGGTATCTTTTTTTGGTATGTAGCTGAGCGTATGTGAATGAATCTATATAGATCATCTCTAAATACTAGAAATTTTAAGGTATATTATCGCGTGTTTTGGGTAACGCCGGACTAAGTCTAGATAACGGTCCAAGAATAAACCCATGATGGCGGTTTACAGGTGGAAGCCCGTAACGCCACTTTTACATTATTCAAAATTTATGTTAGAAATTTCTTGATGAATTGCTTTGATGGCTTTTGCAATGTTGTCCTGTGTATCTTCTATGACAATAATTATTCGTGATGTTTCTTCTTGTGCATCCATATTCAATATGTTTAGTCCAGACTCACCAATCTTTGCACTAGTTCTAGATACTACTTGCTGAACTTTCCACATTTCATCTCCGATCAACGTGATGACTCCTCTGTTGTATGTAATAGTTGCCAGTGAATCAAATGCCAAAAAATATTTTTCATTTCTTTTTACATATTCTCCGTCTAAAAACAGTATTCTTGAAAATTCAATCCCATCTTTTGTGAATGGTGACAGAATGATGAATTCACTATACCGCTTATCTTTTTCTAAAGATGTTAATAATTTCTGAATAGCACTTGTCTCAATTCTGAAAATGGCACAATTTTCTTTCCCTGTGACTATTTTTATTGGATGTCCTTTTTGTTCCTCTAAATTTCTCTTAATGGTAGTTATTTTTTCTGGAGATTTCATATTTGTAATGGTAATTGGTATGTCCACGCCATTTTCTACAATTTCTTTAATTGCAATTGGATCTAAAATTTTCATTCCAAACATCCCTGCGAGTCTTGCCTCATTGTATGATAATTGAATGATTTCTCTTAGATCAGAATTAACAATTTTTGGATCTGCTGAAACTACTGAACTATCTTTCTCAAAATCTATACTTGTTTCATATTTTTTATGAAATAATATTCCTAGATCAGCTGCAGTTCTATCTGAACCACCACGCTCGAATGTTGTAGTGATATTATCCACTGTTTTTCCAATAAATCCCCCTATGGTTACTACTTCATTATTCTCTATTAGATCTACGGTATTGTTCATTTTCTCTCTAGATTCTATAGTAAGAAAATTTGTAAATTCTATATTTTTGTCTGTGATGATTGGCCAATTATCAAATTTCACTGCTTCAGCTTTGATGCCGTTGCTTCGTAGAATATGGTTCATGACGTGGGACATCAAAATTTCGCCTGAAAATGCTAATGCTTTAGAGCGTATTTCATTTACAAATTCTTTGTTCTTACAGGCCTCATCTAGTGCACTCTGTGTTTTTTCTAGATGATAATCAATTGTTTTTTTGCAATTTTCTTTGTTGTCCTCATCTACCTTTTCCAGAATTTTCTGATAAGTTGATTTTACGATATCTAAAGATGGTTTTTCTCCATTTCCTGCATTTCTACCCTGCTCCAAAATAACGTCCGTCAATGAACATTTTTTTTCATTGTGAATTGTTAATGGGGCTGAAAAAACTGCAATCACCTTAGAGTCTGTTTTCAATTTATCTATTCTTTGAATAATTTTTGGAATAAATTCCCCATTTGGACCTAGTGCACTGCCACCAAATTTGGCAACTATTAGCTTAGTCATGGTACCTTATCCAATCAAAATTGCCTTCTATTAAGCATTTGATTGTTATTTTGTTAATTTTTGAATAATTTCTGCTGCAATCTTTGCACCTACTGTGTTTACTCTAATTCGTTTTTCTTCTAGTTTTTCTAAAATCAATTCATGCAATCTGTTTATATCTTCAAAAACAAAACCTAGTTTCTTTGCATTGTCTTCTTGTTCAAAATGTCCCTTTATAGGTATGAATATTGCCGGAGTGCCATATGCTTTAGCTTCATCTATGGTTGATTTCCCTGCCAATGAAATGATTACATCTGCAGCTAAAATCAATTCATGCAAGTTATCTACAAATCCTAAATTTTTTACATTTTCATATTTTTTGCTTATTGCTGGCCCTGAAACTAACACTATGTCTAGTTCTTGATTAATTTTTAAGATACTCTCTAATGCTTTTTCAATTAGAAATAATCCTGCACTTGTGCCTCCAACAGAAATGAGTATGGTCTTTTTTTCAAAAGAATTTTCCCCCCTTATTTCTTCTCTTGTATAATTTGTTTGTCTAACTATGGGGCCTACCATTTTGATATTGTCATAGTCATCTCCGTTTTCTGGAAATATTACAACATCACATTTTTTCATAATTCCTTGCATTGATTTATTCATCTTTTTTTCAATAAATGATGTTATACCTTTAGTGAAATGTGTCTCAAAAATATCAGTTATTAACACTGTTGGAATTTTAACATTATGTGCAACAGTTAGTGATGCAAAATCTTCATCACTAATAACTAAATCTGGTTTATTCTTTTGAAGTAATTTTTCTGAAATATTTTTACAATCTTTATAATATTGATAATAATTCCACAACCACTTTGCTGGATTTTTTAAAGTTCCATTTTCAATAATGAACGAAGGTGGGTTGTAAACATCCTGTGTTTTATAATCTATTTTTTTAGAATTTTTGCAGCACTGTTTCCGGTAACAAAATTTATTGAAACATTTTTAAAATTATTTACAATTGCAATGTCTCGAGTTACATGACCTAATCCGATTGAGCTGGAAAAAAAACTATAATCTTTCATGATTTTCTTGATTTTTTATCAAATTTTTAGATTTTCTCTTGTCTCAAAGTTTAAATGGATTTTAACAAGGTAGGTTTCTGGGCTCATAGTCCAGGTCGGTTATGACGTCGCCCTTACACGGCGAAGATCCGGGGTTCAAATCCCCGTGGGCCCATGATCATTCACATTTAGATCCAGATTATCCTTAAACAATAGTCTATATTTTGAATCAAACATTTTCTTAAAAAAGGCTCAATCCCAAAAAGACTTGAATCTAAGATTATAACTCTAACATCATAGTATTCAATATGACAAAGATTTTGGTTTACATTGCATCCAGCTTGGATGGTTTCATTGCAAGAGAAAATGGCAGTATCGACTGGCTTCCAAAATCTTCGAAATCAAGTTATGATACATTTTACAAATCCATTGATACTGTAATTATGGGTAAAACTACGTATGATCAAGTATTAACATTTGGAGAATATCCATACAAGAACAAGAAATCATTTGTTTTCACTAGAACTAGTAAGGAAAACAATGACAATGTAGAATTTGTATCTGATATTGAAAAATTTATCAAAGATGGTTCTCCTGGAGCAGGAAAAGATATCTGGCTTGTTGGAGGAGCCAAAATCATTGCATCCTTTCTTAAGATAGGTGTTGTAGATGAAATAATCATAACTGTAATTCCTGTTCTTTTAGGAAAAGGAATTTCACTATTCCAAAATATTAAAAATGAAACGAAGCTTGAATTAATTAAAACAGAAAAGCATGATCAATTAGTTGATTTGCATTACAAAGTCTCAAAATAGTCTCTTCTGCATCCAATTCAATCCTCCAGAAAGGTTCAAGCCTCTACGGAATTGAATCTACATATAATGTTGTAATGAAATTAAAAAGTCATGAAATCTAGTATAATTATTGCAGTAATCATTATTGCATCTGTGACAATAATATTTGGTATATTATTTAGTTCTGATGTTTCAGAATCTATAGTATCTCTTAACAAGAATGTAGAAATGCTATCGTCTGGAGAAATCAACCTTTCATACAGTGATGGAAAACCTGATACAACTAATCTAGATGATATAAACAAAGTACTATACTTAATAGGAGTTCGTGTGAGTACACTTCCTTTACCAGAAAAGGCTTTGCCTTTACTAAAAACTTCACAAACAAGATCTCTTAACTCTGATGAAACCACTGAATTAATCTAAATTTTTTCTATGGATAGAGAAGATCTGCTTGAACAAATTGATAAAGCAGGTAGAATTCCTGCAGTCCCTCAAGGAGGGTTTTTAACCACATCTGAAGATGGTATTCCTCCTTATCCCAAAATGTATGATATGAAGGCCATGACCCCTGAAACTATTGTATATCTTCAAGAGAAATTTGGGAAGCTTCATGTAAACAGTGCAGATAATGGTATGGGTATCGATGAAGTAATGACAATTGTATCCGGAGGTCAGTGGACATGGTTCTTTGTATTGCCCGATAGTACTGTTGGTAAATTGACTTTAGGACCAGTGCCTATAGATGGACAAGCTTGGCGTATTAGTTATCCTGGATTAATTCCTCATGGAGGATTTTTGGATGCAGAATATGGCTTGGTTGTAGCTTATGCTCATGGACCAGAAAATTTTGTAATGCGTTATGAAGAACCTAATGTCAATGGGTCTGAATTACTGGGTACTAATTCTTGGATAGATTATTCTGGTGAAATTCCTAAACTACTAGATTAACTGCTTCCATTTTCATCCCTAAAACAATGGCTGAATCCCCGTGGGCCCATATAGTTTTTGAAATTTCTACTCGAAAACGGTTCTAGTGCGACTTGATCTTCTATAAATTTGAGATTATTTTTTATGCATACTGTTATCTTTTTCAGATTCAGTAAACAGGTTGGCAGTGAGGATGCACATTTTTGTTGAATGTATTCAGTCAAAAGTTTGTTTTAATCTCCGTGTACTTCGTTTTTCTTTTTATTGAATTTGTTGTATCCTTCTTCGTTGTATCCTTCTTTGTTGTAACCTAGGTGATTGTATCCTAGTCCATCATACCCGTCACTGTCATACCCGTTTTCATCATACCCGTCACTGTCATACCCGTTTTCATCATACCCGTCACTGTCATACCCGTCACTGTCATACCCGTCACTGTCATACCCGTTCTTGTCGTATCCTTTCTTGTCATACCCGTTCTTGTCGTATCCTTTCTTGTCATACCCATCTAGGTCATATCCATGCTTGTCAAACGTACGACTAAATCTATCCAACAAACCCATAACAGAATTTCATAAATTCAATTTAGATAAGCATTTTCATACTTGTTGCGTCCACTTTCATCCCTAAAACAGTGGTTGAATCCCTGTGTGCCAACATCCTATATTGGTACTCAAATAGGACACACTTGTGCTTAATGTATAGAAATGTTTCTTGATAAAGTAAATTTACGTTCAGAACCTTACTGATTATTTTTTAATTTAATTTGGCCTTTTAACTCTATATAGATACAACAATCACTTTATCCCTTTTTTGAGCTTGCTCCAAACTAAATTTCACTGATAATTTTGGTAAAATTCTAAAAAATAGAGAACTAAAACTCTAGCTAAATTATTTGTTGAATTTGCAAGAAAAGATCTGAATTCAGCTTTAGATGTTGTTACTATCTTCATCAAAGAAAATAAGTAATATGAGATTAACTTGCAAAGCATTCTTAATAATATTAAATCAATTGAAGTACTAGATGCAAATTGGATCCTAGTCCATTGCTAAACTGAGTCTTGATTGATTTTAAAATTATTAGAAAATATTAATTCATAATCATTTTATGAATACTTTCCAGGGTTAGATGAAGTTTGTATACTTTGTCTCCTTTTAAAATAAATATTTGATCATGTTCTTCAAACAATTCAATCATATCTTCAATTCCTGCTGACAGTAAATCTGGTGTTTTATATGGGCAAAACATTAACCCACTAGTTCGATTTTGATTATACTGATGTTCAATTTCCACTGCTTGAGATAATGATTTTTGATTTGCAATATCTCTAACCATGAAATCTACACAACAAATTGGTTGACCTTTTGCTTTTTTAGATATTTTTTGCATAACGTCTTCACAATAATTCATTATTTTTTTTGAATTTGCATCATACGGAATAATTGTTCCATTGTACCACTTCATCTCATCTAGTATTTTTATTACGGGATTTTTATTAGAACCACAATGGCATTTGAACCATCCACTTTTTTTTGCAAAATAATCCAGAGATTTTAAAAGACTTACCATGGATTTGTCATCAGAGTACAAAACTAGATGGTGAATTTTTACGGTGTTGTCTTTTTTTGATAACCATGAATCAATGGCATCTTTCACTAGTGAGTTAATTGAAATTCCTTTTTCTTTTGCAGCACTTCCTAATGATGAGTATATTTCCTCATCTAAGCCTCTAACAAGCATATCTTTTGCCATATTTTCTGCATATCGTGCCTATATATAAAATGATAGCATGATATCAATTATAGATATATTAATATATGCTATCATGATATCATATATTAATTATGTACCAAACCACGGTCAAATCCATCCAGACACCTGCACATCCGGAATTGAAAAAGTTTTTTGGAGTTTGTTTGTTTCAACTAGAGGGGCAACAAATCGCGTAAAAATCATTTCACTTCTAAGAAACAGACCAAGTAATCCAAATCAAATATCAAAAAATATCAAGATTGATTACAAAAATGCCTCACATCATCTTAAGACCTTGGAAGATAACAATCTAGTTGAAAGATTTCAAGGCGGTGGAATAACTACATTCTTTGTCTCTCCTCTATTTGAAGGGAACCAACAAATATTTGATGAAATTGTATCTATGGTATAATTTCAAAAATTTTCTTTCTTTATTTTGATCTTGGTAAAATTTGGGTATTGTTTGGTAAAAGTATCTTAAACTAATTTTGTATCTTATTTTTTATGAATACCACAAGATTCATGGGAATATCCACAACAGTACTATCAATTGCTTTGATAGCCTTGTTTGTTCAGCCTTCAATTGATTTTTCACAAAATGTTTTTGCAGAACAAAATTCTATGAAAACAGATTCTGTAAAATTAATTGAACGAACCCTAACACAAGATGATGTATCTATAGAATTTACCGTACCTGAAACAATTGTAGCAGGAACTCTAGTCCCAGTAAATGCTAAAGTTACTGATTCAAGTCGTCTAGCAAATCTATCACATACAGATTGGGCATATGCAATAATTGGTCCTAATGGGGAGATAGTTCACAAAACTACCACCCTTCATGGTCATTTTGGAATTATGAACTTTAAAGATAGTTTTTCTGAGGCAGGAACATACACAGTCAAATACACTGTATCATCATCAGGTCCCTTTATGCTTGGAGATCCGGTACCAGAACTAGGTCAAACTAGAGCTGTAGTGTCTGGAGATTTACTGAAATTCACTGAAGATCCAATCAATAACTTTGGTTCAAGAAGTTTTGAATTTTCTGTAAATGTAGTGAACCAAGGCAAAACTGTCACATTGGCAGGATCTGAACCTGATACTGAAATTATAGTAACTCTCTCTACTCAACCTGAGAGAATTGTTGTAGGAGAACCAACCACCTTACTCATAGACGTAAATAACGCAAAAACAGGAGAAGATGCAAGACACGTTGATGGTTTGTTATCCATTAGTAGAGGATACTATCATTATCCATCAACTTCAGGTGATCAACCTAATGCACCAATACCAATTCCATTAAACGGTGCATATCATGGTCATCGTGGTGTAATTTCATCAACTCATACATTCTCTCAAGCGGGAACATACTTGATCACAGCAGATCTTAATGTTGTACCATATTCGAATCCATTATTTGGAGAAGCGTCAACAAGATTTGTAATTCAGGTCTTTGGTAATGAAGGAACAAAAGATGTTATGCAACAAATAGACTCAGTAAAAGAAAATACTGTTGACATTGTTGGATTAGAATCTCCATTTTATGTTCCAAATATTATTCAAGCATCTATTGGCGAAACAATTGTTTTTGACAATGTTGATGGAAATCAACACACAGTAACGTCTGTCAAATCTGGAACCACGGAATATGATGGTAAATTTGATAGTAGTCTTTTACAGCCTGGAGAAAAGTTTGAACTTACTCTAAATGAGAAAGGTAACTATGACTATTTTTGTGCATTGCATACTAGTATGCAAGGATCAATAATAGTTTCTTAATCTTTTTCTACTATGACGCAATATCTTAATACTTTTACAGGGAATTTTCATTATTTTTCATTATGAAAAAGATGATACAAATCAAAAGAGTCTATGAAAAGCCTACTAAAACAGATGGCTATAGGATACTTGCAGATAGATTGTGGCCAAGAGGAATATCCAAAGAACATGCTAGAGTTAATTTATGGATAAAAGAGATTACTCCAAGTAATAATTTACGGAAATGGTATCATGATAATTTAGAAAAAAGAGAACAGTTTCAGAAAAAATATCTTATAGAAATTGAGGAAAATTGTGATTCACTAAATGAAATTAAAAAAATTATACATGATCAAAAAATCATCACACTTCTTTCTGCGTCTAAAGATACTAAACCTATCCATGCTATTGTTTTGCAACAGAAACTAAAAGACAAATCTTAATTTCCACGACTGTCTACATCACTTCTATTGTCAATTTAATAAGCGAAATCCCCGTGGGTCCATTTTTATCCTATTTTACAGCAACTTTTATTTTGTAATCCCCTTGCAATCCACCAAATTGAGAAAATTAAAACTCCTACTGAAATGAATTTCAATTCTAAGCCTTGCATTGGAAATAATGACAATCCTCCAACTGCGCCCAAAATTACTGCTAAAGGTGCAGTGCATGCTGGACAACCAGGGGTGAATGCTGCAAATGCCCAACCTAATACTGCTGAAGAATTTGTTTTTACAGAATTCATCATCTTCATTCTTTTTATCTTAAATGCTATCATTGCAAAATTAATTCCAGCTAGTGCTGAAATTCCTATCGTTAATCCAACTGATGTTAAAATATAGTAAGGCATTATTTCCATTGTGGTGTTTAAGTGGGATGGTAGCACTGACATTGTCAAAAAATAATAAATTATTCCTAATCCTGTACCGCTAATTATTCCAATGGCGGCATATCTTTTTGTTGTTAATACGTTTGAAATTAATTGTAATTTACTTGCCAAGTAAGTCAATTCATAATTCATCATATTTTAACTATCTTTGATTAACCAAAGACTATTAGCCATAAACTACTCTTGAAAAACATGACTAAATTTTCGTTTGAAGAAAAAACCATCCTTGTTCAGTATGGGATTAAAAAATACGAAAATGAAGCAACTGTCACAGAAAAATTAAAGGCTATTCTATCTGAAAAAGATATTCAAAGAAATATTGATACACTTCTTGGAACTCAACGAGTTAGAAGAATAGGTCCTGAAAATCTCCAAAATAATGAAAGCCATACTGAATTGCCAGATTTACCTGAAAATCTAAAATCTATAATTGACACTCTTTAGATGAAGAATTCTTAAATTACTCATATTTCTTGATTCTAATATGAACAAGTTTGTTTTCTTTTCAAGT
>CAJQMY010000017.1 GCA_905479565.1 uncultured Candidatus Nitrosopumilus sp. | reverse complement strand
ACCAACTTCTCTAACTGTTTTTCTTGATTTGTGTTGTTTCTTTTTTACACCCCATCTTCTCATAGTACCTTGCCATCCGTGACCTTTGGTAATTGCTGCAACATCTACCGTTGAACCTGTTTCGAAAATTTGATCAATTTTAATTTCTTTTCCTAAATGTTCTTTGACATGTGTAAATTGTTTTGTGATGTCTCCTCCACTAACCATTGCTTCAAAAATATATGGTTTTTTCATTTCTAATCCTGCTGCTCTTGGAGAAACTGCAACAATTGCGTAAATTTCTTTAATCTTTCTTAATCTTGATTCTGCATTCTCCATTGATCCTGCAATGTTTTTAATTGTAATTTCTTTAGCGATGTTTTTTGGAATGTCTTCTGCATACACATCAAATTCTGCATGTTTACCCTCATGATTTTTTGAGTATCCTCTAATTCCTAAAATCAACACTGGCGGAGTTACTAGTACTGTTCCTAAACTTACTAGCTGTTTTCCTGCGTTTGGAACTTTGTCACGATCATCGATACTGACAATTTGAACGCAGCCTGCTTTGAAACCACAATGTGCTAAAATTTTTGGCTCTTCAGTAGGTGATCTTACTGGCCAGGCCCTGATTCTTGCCTCCATTGTCTTTGCACGTACTCTGCGTGAGTATGCAAGACTTCCTCTGCGTGGTTGATGTCGTTTTCGAGCGCCCATGACTAAATCGCATCATCGATTTCCCTTTATTAAACCATGTGAGATATCGTTAACCATTAAAAAAATTTGGGTTAACCAACTATGAATAATTTGTTATGGCAAAATCAATTCTGAGATTGAATTCCAAATTGTGTATCCTCCAACTATGATTCCCATGACTCCTAAACCAATTGCAAGTAACAAAAAATTTTTTCTTTCAGGCATTTTTCATCAGTTATTGGCGTTAATTATTGCCAATGTGCCAAGTAATGCTTCTTCTAAACGCACCGTTTCTGTTGCTTGGTTTGGAAAGAAGTTTAATGATTTTGCATTTTGAACTTTATTCATTCTTCCTCCGATGATTTCATGAACCCCTTTCTTAGGTGATCCAAAAACAACTAGGGTGTGGTCGTCTGATTTTGTATATTTTGATAACTGCTCACTTGATATTGGCTTTCCTTTTCTTGACGTTATGATGATGTTTCCTTTCCATTCTGATAATATGGAAAATAAATTTGCTCTTTCTTTTACTGAATATCCCCAGTATTCTGGAACCTCACTTTTGTCAATATCTTTGATTGATAGCTTAGGGTACCCTTCTTTGAATTTGATTGTCACTCTTTTTCCGTTTGATGCGTTGTTGCCATAATATCGAATTAATTGGTTAATCCCGACATCTACAAATTTTTCTCCTTTTGAATTTACTACTATGCCTTCTCTGATGTCTCCTGTTTTGATTTTTTTAGAATTCACTGGAGTGTTGTGACTTGGGATTTTCAATGGTTGTAGCACTCCTGCGAATTTTAAATCATTCATCTTTGGAAATAGTCTTCTTCTCAAAAATTGCGGTGTTTCTAAATATCTTAGAATCATTGTCATTAATCCTGGATCTGTTTTTTTGTTTCCTTCTTGATAGATGTAAATTGTATCAATTTTAAAAATTGCACAGGCTCTTGCTAGGATGGAAATTTTTCTAGTTTTGTCAATTTTAAGGGATTCGTCTGATAACGCAGAATCAGGAATTGCGACAGATAATTTCAATGTAATTTAATCTCTCAAGTGTTTAAAATGATTATTTTTGCTCGTGCGGGTATTTTATTTTAGCATCGTTTGCATATTTTGTAATTTGCTCATCTGATACAATTCCATACAATCCTGTTTCTTTTTTAATGACTGCCATTCTAATGTGACTTGTTCCTTCTTTGTCTTCACTTGAAAGATAAATTCCTGCAGTAGATAGTGTTGCAGCATCATCTAGTGAAAGATCGTCTTTGTATGTTTTTTCTAAAAAGTCTGTTACTTGATCAGAACCTGAACCAATTGCTATTGCATCATAAGAAATGTATGTTCCACTAGGGTCTGTCAGATATAATTGCGGTGTGTTGTTTACAACTCCGCCTAAAATTAATGCTACGCCGTATGGCCTTACACCTGCATATTGTGTATACTGTTGACATTGATCAGCTAAATGCTTGGCAATTGTTTCCACTTCGACTGGTTCATCATAAATCATCTTGTTACTTTGTGAGAAAAATCTTGCATTGTCTACTTGGCTTCTGGCATCTGGAATGTATCCTGCTGCTGCGACTCCTACATGATCATCAATCTGAAAAATCTTTTGAGCAGTATTTGAAATTTGTAATTTTCTTGGTTTTTCTTCTACTGCAATTACAATGCCGTCTTTGCATTTTATGCCCACTGCAATTGTTCCCCTTCTTACTGTTTCAATGGCATATTCAACTTGGTATAGCCTACCATCTGGTGAAAATACCGTGATGGCTCTATCGTAACCTTGTTGTGCAGGAAGCATTTGATTGCATTGCTTTGATTATACAATTTAAACCCTGCCCATAATTGAGAATGAATGTTATTTTGATCGGAGCCTGTTCACTTTGAAATATTATTAATCAAACCTTAATTTGAAACTAAACTCGTGATTGATTTATGAAATTTGAAATAGAGTTTTCAGGCCATGAAAATATTTGCTCTACCCATCAAAAAACTATTGAAATTACTAAAGAATCTAATTTGACTCCTCGAGGTGATTGCATAGTTGGAGTTAATGCCAAATCTGGTTGTGCTGACTTGCCTGAAGAACTAAAAAATAAACTGAAAAATCCTGATTCTAAAGTGACCTTTTCAATTAAGGTTGGGAATGAAGACTTCGTTATAAAAGGCAAAGGTCATTCTGAACTTATCTTAACTCATACGGAAGACATTGTACTTAGAAAAAGTAATTTCATTTGTCCACGAACATTAGCTGTAAAATGTGACAAGGCATCTAATTTGTTACCTAGAAGTATGGTGAAACAATTACAAGATCCAAAGGCCCTTGGAACATTAACTATTACAGTTGAATAACACTGTCACAATTTTATAGGTGTCATTTTCATTTTGTTTGTGGGTCGTAAAACAAATTTTTTCCTTCTAGTTCCTCTGGCAATTTTTGCTGCAATCATAATTGGATTTGGCATGTATATGACAATTTGTAAAAATTCAAACATTCCTATTAGCTGTTAAAAAAATTTACCAATTTTAAAAACTCTTGATGTCACACTTTTTC
Organism: uncultured Candidatus Nitrosopumilus sp.; assembly: GCA_905479565.1. GTDB lineage: Archaea > Thermoproteota > Nitrososphaeria > Nitrososphaerales > Nitrosopumilaceae > Nitrosopumilus. The sequence continues at coordinate 11,299 of CAJQMY010000017.1, read as the reverse complement.
CATACTTTTATTTTTTATTTTTCTGATGATGGTGAAACCGATTATTATCCCAACTAGCCCTAACCCTGCAAACGCATAAAGTTCCATGACATGACCTCTGGACTCTCTAAAGTCAATTGGATTTGGTTCGTCTAATGTATAATACTTGGATGGCACAGCAGAATCACTAGATACAACCGCATCAATAGGCATTATTCTTAAAATTTTATCGTCATTTGTTTTTGGTGTACCTCTCCCATCTTGATTACTGGTAAGAACATACAAAAATCCGTCTGGGCCTGTCTGTACGTCTCTTAATCGTCCAAATTCATCTTGGAATAATTTTTCATGGGATGTAACCGAATTATTTTGTAAATCAAACTCAACCATATGTAAATGACTGCCACGTAATGTGGCAATAAAATATTTTCCTTCCCATTGTGGAATTTCATTCGCATTGTAAAATTCCACACCTGATGGCGCCCATGTGTCCTCCCCTGAATGCAAAATTGGATTTTCTAGATTTTCCTTTTCTTCATCTCCAATAATGTCCGGCCAGCCGTAATTTTTTCCTGCAATTATTTGATTAACCTCGTCATGAGCAACACCTCTCAAACCCGACGGGCCATGCTCTGTTGCAAACAAATTTCCCGACATGTCCCAATCAATTCCTTGTGGATTCCTATGTCCTATGGAGTAGATTGGTGAATTTTTCCATGGATTGTCATCCGGTATTGATCCATCTGAATTAATTCTTAGGATTTTTCCTCCCAGTGAATTCAAATTTTGTGACAAGTCAGGATTGCCTGCCTCCCCTGTCGTAACGTAAAGTTTTCCATCTGGACCGAACTGGATTCTTCCGCCATCATGAAAAGGCCCTCCCGGAATTTTATCTAGTAATGTTTTGTTTTCAATTAACACTCCGTCAGTTAATTGATAGCGAACCAGTTTGTTTTTTGTTGTTAAAAATTCATTGTAGGTGTAATACAAATAGATGTAATTGTTTTCCGGATAGTTCGGATCAACTGTGACTCCCAACATTCCTCCCTCCACTCCTCCGACATCTAATGACAAGAGTGGTCTTTCTAACAATATTCCATGTTGAATAATTCTGAGATTTCCGTTTCTTTCTGTAAATAATGCCGTTCCATCTGGTAGCCAATCTATGCTCCACGGGATGGTTAGATTACTTGCAACAATCTCTACTTTCACTCCAAGATCTGGATACTCTTGAGCATATGCGACGGAAATTGATGATAATAATATCAAACTAAATACGAGTCCATTCATTGATCTATTAGCAATGATTTTAGATTAAATGTTTATTTCAATTATGCACCATAATTGAACCTATTTTGGAATTTTTTGATGGTAATTTTTAGATAATTTTGAATGAGTTATCATAATGCTTTAGTTAATTCTACTTTAGCAAGATTCTCTTAAAGTATGGTGTGGCTAGATCACTATGGTAAAATCTGTAATAGAATTACCGATTTCAAAAAAACCTACAGATTCAGAGTTGAAGAAACTGAAAGAGTATTTCAAAGAAATGCCAGTAGTGGAAATTTTATCTGGTCTAAAATTTGCAAAGAATAGGTGGTCTGCCAAAGATGCTGGAACTCTAAAGGTTGGAAGGAAAAGCATCATTCAAAAAGAAGTTCACTCTGTCACCACTGAGCAAGCACAATGGAGATTGAGAAATTGGAAAATGATGATTGCCAATTATCGCAGACGTGGATACAGCTATCCTACGATCTCCAGAATAAAAAAGATTTTGATTCAAAAAAGCAAAAAGAAATCAAAATAATTTCTAACTGAACTGGCTATTCCATTGGTTCGTCCATTTGCGAATAAGAAATACCGTCACACTGTATTCTACTATTAAAATTAGTAAGAATATTGGTAATCCTGACGGGTGATCTGTTCTGAATATTATTTCGGCCCAATTAATTTCCAAATCGTCAATGTCTTCTGAAATTGCTCCTTCGTTAATTCCGCTTGCATCGTATTCTGGAATCAAGCTGGCGTACATTGCGTCTAATGACAATTCTACTATTATTGCAATCAGGAGGTATTTTCTAAATTTCCTTATGTTGTAAGCTGCATACCAATTCATAATTGGAATAAAACAATAGATTGTTTGTCTTGTCAAGCTCACGGGACCATTGGCAGGCATGTACCAATGAAATTATGATTGCTATTTAGCATTGCTAAGCATTTCTTCTAAAAATATGATATTGTGTCATTCCAAATTTACTAATTTTTGAATACTGGTTGTTTTTACACGCATTGGTACGTCTGATGATTTGAAAATCAATCCAAATTAATATTTGCATTCAATCTTGTTTTATCGATTATGAATGAAAACGATTATTGAATTAGAAACTATCTAGATGAAAACATCTGTTCTTTTTTCAACAATTTGCTGCTTGAGCGAATCTGGAATCTCTGGAATTGAAGACTTTGTTTGCCCTGCAATTACACTGTGTGCCTCTTCCAGTATTGCCAGTGTGTCCGCATTTGTTTCTGGTACTGTGTTCATGCTATCTCCAATTCCTACTGATGAACCGGACATGACGTCTCCTAGTATTTGTGACAAATCTTGCATGGATGCGTTTGCTTCTGGCATAACTCCGCTGAGTGATGGACTTAATCCCTTGATTATTGACATACATGGGCTGAGTGTTACTACAACATCTCCTAATTCTGAAACTGTATCTAATCTGAGTTTAACTTGTTCCATGGATAACTTTGCTCCTCCTACCATATTCTTCATTTTTCTAACTTGAGTTAATTCTCCGGCATATGCTTGAGCATAACCTGTTTTGTTGTTTCTTTGTGCGTTTACTATTTTTTCAAAAATCATATCGTGCTTTTTCTGTAATTTTTCATTAATTCCTTCTAACTTTGAAATTTGTGACTGCAATTTCCTTTGCGCCAAGTCGATCTTATTTTTTAATGGCTCATCAGGCTTTACTTTTCCTATTACTTTTTGAGAAATACTCTCCCTGTTATTCCAAGAATTACTGATCATGCCTAATTCAAGTTATGATTGTTTTCTTTCTTTTAAACAGGATTGTCACCATGTATAGTGTCACTGGAGTTACACATGTATGCAGTTACACTATCCAAAGGTAAATGTGAATATTTGAAAGCCTTCTCCCCTGACTTTAATTTCAATCATGTGCGTGGAACTGCTATCACTATTGATGATATTGTACAATCCTGGCTCCGCCACATGTAGAATGTTGTTATCTATAATGTCATTGCCAAAGTATTCCAAAGGCAATGGTTTTCCATCCAGTAGTATTTCCAATTCTGCGGAATTCTCAGTCACGATGTTCACTTCCTTAGCATTGTAAAGTAGCTTGATCATTCCTGTCTCTGAAATTAATTCCATGCTGTCATCATAATTCTTCCAATCGCCTACTGGGTAAAATTTATGCAAGTCTATGTTTTCTGGTTCAGAATATGAAATAGTTTTTCCCGGTTGAAATCCTTCTTCACTGCCTAATTGATTTCTATTTTGTGCAAACTTGTAACCAAAATACAATTCAGGGGTTCTGAACACCGTGTGCTGAAACTCTTCGATATCTACCAAAGATGTTGTTGATGCCATCTGAATTCCTAATGCCATGGATCTTTCTTCTAATAATTTCTGAATGATTTTTTCAGTTTCTTGATATCTTCCTTCTCCGATGTGATCATATCTGAGATATCCTTCATGATCTGCAATGTATTTCCTTGGCCAGTACCTGTTTTCAAATGCTTTCCAAGTTTCCATGTCGTTGTCTAATAGTATCGGATAATCGATTCCGTGTTTTTCAATTGCCATTTTTACATTTTCAGGATCTTTTTCAAATTCAAATTCGGGTGAATGAATTCCTACTATTAGTAATCCTTGATCTGAATATTTGTTATCCCATGCAGTAATGTATGGCAATGTTCTGATGCAATTGATGCAGCTATAAGTCCAAATGTCGTATAGGACCACCTTGCCTTCCATCTTCTTAGATAATTCCTCTGGCGTGGTGTTTAGATAATTGGCAATCCCTACTATTTCTGGGGCTTTTTTGAATCCTGACTTGTCAATTTCTGAAAGCGAACTCATGTCTGTAAACGTTGTAGACGATTGCACTTCTTGATCTAATGACGAAAAGATCACTCCTACAACGCCTAAACCTGAAGCTATTATGATTCCAAAGATCAATCCTGTCTTTATTTCTGAATTCATATCATTACCCTAGGAGTACCAACTCGTTAAGAAGCGGAAAGTTTGCAATATATGCCAGCTGATTTGTGAACACTAGAATTCCCAATATAATCATGAATCCGCCCAAAATTACGTTATAATATTTCAAATGTTTTGACATTGAATGAATTACCTTTGTGGCTCTAGAAAAAAAGATTCCCATCAAAATGAATGGGATTCCCAATCCTAATGAATAAGCCAGCAACAAACTAAATGAAATTGATGGTGTGGTGGCAGCTAGAGTAAGAATCGTTCCAAGTATGGGTCCGACACATGGTGTCCACCCTGCGGCAAATGCTAAACCAAACACAAATGACATCGGATAGCTTGATTTTGAATTTTTAGGAAGAAACTTTTTTTCTATATTTAACGCACGAATTTTTATGGACAATAGTAAAAATATCCCGAATGAAACAATGATGATTCCTCCTACCATGTTCAGACTTTCTGTGAATTCGCTTGCCGCATTGGAGAGAACACTGTTAATCAAAACTCCGAGTATGGAAAACACTACTGAAAAACCCAACACAAAAAATATCGTGTTTAGAACAATGTTTATCCTGTTGATGGAAAGGACAGTTCCATTTTTGGAACCCAGTTCTGAAACTGTCGTTCCTGAGATGTAAGCTAGAAAAGCTGGGATCATTGGTAAAATACAAGGTGCAACAAACGAACCCAATCCTGCAAGTAATGCCACAAGAATAGTGGGGTCTGCCATATAGTAAACTTGTAATTTTTCCTTTAAAGACTTCTTCCAATTCTTTCCCTAATCTTTTACAATCACTTTTTAACTGGGTGGTGACTGATTTTGATATGAACAAACGATTTGTAATTGTCGGAGTGGCTTTGGGAATTATAGTTGTTTTTGCAGTAATTATTGGCTCACCGGCAATTGGTGGGTTTGATGCAATGCGCTAGTTGTAAAATTTTTTGTGGGCCTTTTCAAAAATTTTTAGTGAATTCTCAATATCTGTGCCTGATAACCATGCAGTAACTGAAACTCTCAACCTTGCTTGGTTTTTTGGGACTGTTGGGTATCTGATTGGTTGTGCAAAAATGCCATTATCGAACAAAAATTTCCCGAATCTCATCGCCTTTTTTTCATCCCCTACAATTATTGGAATAATTTGGCTTGAGGAGTTTATTTGAAAACCCAATTGCCTAAGACCTTTTATCAGCCGTTCTGTATTTTTCGTTAGCTTTCTTTTTTGTTTTTTTCTGTTTGATTGGAATCTTTTAAACGAATACTCTACCAAAAAAGATGGCAATGCCGATGTATAGATAAATGATTTCGATTTATTGACGCATAGATCAATCACGTTGTTGCGGGATGAGACGTATCCTCCAAATGATCCCAGCCCTTTACTCAAACTGCTGATGTACAAATCAATTTTATTTGCAACCTTGAGATGATCTGGCGTTCCTTTTCCATCATTGCCTATTACAAAATCCCCATGCGCGTCATCGACTATTGTAATGGCATCTGTTTTGTCTGAAATTTCCGTAATCTGTTTCAACGGCGATAGATCACCGTCCATGCTAAAAATCCCCTCCGTTATGATGAATTTGCTTTTTCCTTTCTGTTTTATTTTTTTATTCAAATCTTGCATGTCATTATGCTTGTAAATTGAAACTTTGGCATCTGTTAACTTGCATGATTCAATTATGCTTGCATGATTTAGTTCGTCACTGAGAATCAAATCCCCTTTTTTTGCAATTGCTGAAATGGCACCCAAGTTTGCCATGTATCCTGTGGGATAGATTAAACAACTTTGATGTGATTTGTGTTTTGCCAGTGCTTCTTCTAATCTTTTGTAGGATTCATCGTTTCCTGAGACTAGTCTTGAGCTGGATTGTAATTGCTTGATCTGTATTTTTGTGGTTGGAATTCCCAAATAGTCGTTTGAACACATGTTGATGAGTTTTTTATCGTTGATGGTAATTGTGGATCCATTTGCGTTTCCATATCGTAACTTTCTGTAGAGATTATTTTGTTTAAGATTTGTTAGTTCTGAATCTACAAAATTCAGTTTATGTTTGGAGGCCAATTTTCTCTATTAGTTCTCGGTCTTTCTTGGCCTCATTTCCTCCCATGGTGAGATATCCTTCTGTGATGATGCCATTTGCTCCGCTTTGTAGTAACTCCTCACCTGAATCTGAAAGTTTTGACTCTCGTCCGCCTGAAATTTTAATCACTGATTCTGGCAACAGAAATCTAATGACCGAAAATATTCTAACAATCTCTGAATTTGGGAGATCCGTTTGCAGTTCTAACGGGGTTCCTGGCATTGGAACTAGGATGTTTATTGTAACCTCTTCTGGAAATAACCTGCCTAATTCGAGTGCTAATTCTAATCTCTGCTCTCTTGTTTCGCCCAATCCTATAATTCCGCCTGTGCACAATTCTAGACCTGCATCTCTGGCAATCTCGAGTGTTTTTAGTCTGTCTTCATAAGTGTGGGTGGTGCATATTTCTGAGAATTTTGACTTTGCAGTTTCTAAGTTGTGATTGTATCTCTTTACTTCGAGTTCTTTTAATTTTTTAGCCTGTTCTGCGGTGAGAAACCCTAGACTGCACTCTACGCTAATCCCTACTTTGTTGTTGATCTCTGTTATAATTTTGCAAACTTTTTCAAAATCTTTTGGTGATGGTTCTCTCCATGCTGCTACAAGGCAATATGATTCTGCCCTCTCTTCTTTGGCTTTCTGTGCTTTGACTACCACGTCCTCTGGTGATGGTAATTGGTATGTCTCGATTCCCGTATCAAAAAATGCTGATTGTCCACAAAATGTGCAATCCTCACTGCATGCATTTTTTTTAATGTTGTTTAATTGTTCTACGTCTATTTTCTTTCCGTTAAAATCCTGCGTTATTTGGTTGGCACATTTTGCTAAATTGGCAAGATGCTCTTCTGGAACATTGAATAGTTCTTTTACGTCTTCAGACGAAATGCCTACCCCTGAAAAAACTTTTTCTTGGCATTCTTTAATGAATTTCAAAGTATCCATAGCTTTGTTTGCAAATATTCCATTTATAAAAATAATGGAAAGGTTAACCCTAGTCGTGGTAGGGAGTTAACAGGAATTTCATATTACAGGTTCAATTTCATTGAGATTCCCATACTTTTTGTGGACTGGAATGGATGTTAATTTTTTAGATTCTTGTTACCATTGGCTTTGCACTCTGGATTGTGGATATTGCTCTGTTTAGAAGTGAATCCAGCTCTGATTCAGATATTGCCAAAGGGGGAACAAGCATGACTATATTCCCCAGGGTTCTGAGGTAAATCCCGTTCTTTTTTCCTTCCTCAAAAAATATCTTGTTTATGGATTTTTTAGACGATATTGGCGTTTTTTTTGATTTGTCCCTGACCAGTTCTATCCCCATTAGCATTCCTTTATGTCTGATGTCGCCTACGATGTCAATTTCAGATATTTTATCATAGAAACTTTCAAAAATTTTGGATGTTTTTTGAACTTTGTTTATCAAATTATTTTTCTTATACATCTTGAGATTTTCATATGCGACTGCTGCTGCAATTGGATTTCCTGTATATGTATGACCGTGGAAAAGATGTCTCCATTCATTAAACTCTCCCAGGAAAGAATCATAGATTTTTTTGTTTGCAAGCGTAGCTGCCATGGTCATGTATCCTCCAGTTAGCATTTTCCCATACGCAACAATGTCTGGCTTGCTTTGTTGTTCCTCATACTGTACCATTGATCCTAATCTTCCAAATCCTGTGGCTATCTCATCTAAGACAAACAAAACGTCATATTTTTTACATAACTGGCTAATTTTTTTCTGAAATCTTTTTGGATATATGATTACGCCCCCAGCCATTTGTGCACCGCTTTCCATTACAAAAGCTGCAATGTCGTCTCTTTTGGCAAATCTTTTTTCGATTCTTTCTAAACAATGATTTTGATAGTCTGATACTGTGTATCCCTTGGGTGTTCTGTATTTGTTTGGCACTGGAAACTGAATGGTTGAAAACAATTGCTGTTTAAACTTGCCAAAAAATTCCGGAACATATCCTACAGACATTGCCCCAAAGGTGTCTCCATGGTATCCGTTCTCTACAGTTGCGATTTTTGTCTTCTTTTTGCTTCCAATGTTTTTCCAGTATTGCAATGCAAATTTTAATGAAATCTCCATCGCAGATGAGCCATTATCCGAATAAAATACCTTGTACATTCCAGGAGATATTCTTACTAGTGATTCTGCCAATTTTTCAGCAGGTTCGTTCGTCAAGTTAAACATTGATGAATGTTGCAATTTTTTGCTTTGATTCTGTATCGTTCTGACTAATTGTGGGTTTGAATGGCCCCATACATTGCACCACATTGAGGCTACGGCATCTATCATCTTGTTACCTTTGGAATCTGTTAGCCAGACTCCTTTTGCACTGGTAATTTTTGTAAATTCGTCCCATTCTTTCATCTGAGTGTTTGGATGCCAGACAGAACTTTTCAACGAATTTTGTATGATTTCAGATCTTAATAATTAACCGATTAATTTTGATAATTTTTTACAAATTTGTTTTTTTACATTAGTTTTTAGACTCTTCCGTACATTCGTTTAACAAAATGAAATGATATTGATCGAAGTGAAATTTAACAATGAAATGATGAAAGAATTATTTCTTAGAATGATTTTGAATATGGCTTCTGATGAGAAGAAAGAATTTCAATTATCAAACCGATGAATTAATCAATGAACAGTTCTGAATATTATTGTTGAAATCACTCTTCATTACTGGAACCGACACCGATGTTGGCAAAACCTACGTCACTGCAGGCCTTGCAGTAGTGCTCCGAAAGATGGATGTGGATGTTGGGGTGATGAAACCCTTTGCCGCGGGTTCTGCACAGAGAAAAGGATACAAGTCTGAAGATGTTGAAATTTTATCACGCGCTGCTAATACGCATGATCCTGAAAATTTAGTAAATCCCCAATTTTTCCAGATTCCTGCATCCCCATACACTGCATGGAAGACATTAAAAATAAAACCCCGAGTTTCAACAGTTCTATCTGGTTTTAAAAAACTATCAAAACTCCATGACATGTTACTAGTGGAAGGGATGGGCGGAATCATGACGCCCATTCTCAAAGACTATTATATTACAAACTTGATCAAAGAAATGAAAATTCCATCTGTAATTGTTACTCGAAGCAAGGTTGGAACTGTGAATCACACCGTAATGACAGTAAAGATGTGTGAAAAATATAAAATCCCTGTCAAAGGAATCATAATTAATGATTTTGAGAATGGTTATGCAGTCAAAGACTTGACTCGCGATTTGGAAAATCTTACTTGTGTGCCTGTTTTAGGTTCAATCCCTTTTATCAAAGACATGAGTGACTCATCCTTGAATAGAGTTTTCAAAAATAATATTGATTTGAAATTACTGTTGAAGTAATTTAGATTCTTAAAATTTTAAACTTGTTTGTGCCGTGAACATTGGTAAACTGTGCAATTTCAAAAATTATCTTTGAAAACGAATTTTCTTCCTTTGATAAAACAAATGTTTTCTGCCCTGTAGGTATATTCTTTGATAGCACTATCCAGATGTTCTCTTTTACTGACTGAATTTTGTCCAACTTGGCAACTTTTTCTTCAATAACTCTGATGTCTGATGATTTTGGTATGGCAATCAACAATGTTTTTTTCGGATCTTGCTCCAATGTCTTTGTGTTTGGGATTACGATGTCTAACTCGTTATCATTATACTGCACCTTTCTTTGACTTGTAATTAGTGCATTGGTGAGCAAATAATGTAACAATCCTGTCGCCAATACCCCTACTGCCTCATCCTTTTCCCCCATGGATAGAATATGATCATAACAGTTCTTTGTCACATCTGCGATGATTTCGTCAAATTTCTTTTCGGCAATCAGTTTTGGGATTATTTCTGAATTCTCTATATAATCAAACAAATAATCCTTGATTGGATTTGTCTCTTCTTTCATATCTGACAACTTTATTCGTTGTAGACATAGTGTCTTTCGCCTCTGGACTCTTTTTCAGTGTTAACGTGAACGAGGACGAATTCTTTCTTTGAATGCACCATTGATTCCTCGGGAGTTATCTTGTTTTCATGCAACTCTTCGTATTCGTCCCATGTGAGTTTACGTCTGTTGCCAATCTCCGCTTCTAGATTCATATTTTTTACAATTTCTTTGTAATCTGGTTGGACTAATCCGCTAAACACCATTGCACTGCTGCCACTTCCGTATGATCCAAATCCTATTCTTTTTCCTTCAAGATCAATACCCTTTTGATATTCGAATTCCAAACTACTTCTAAATCCCAGGTACAGTGATGCCGTGTACAAATTGCCTATCATAGATGATGCAATTAACGAACTTGACAGTTTTGATTCGTAAACTTCTTGATAGGATTGAGTTTTTGTAAACAGTTTAGTAAACTCGTGGTCTTTTGCCATAAATTCTTCGTCTCCCAATACGGATTCAATTGTCCCGCGTGGGTCTTTTGGAGTGGGTTCATCCATTCCAATCTCTTGTAGAATTTTCTTCCATCTTGGCAATTGTCTCCACTCGTGTCTAACCAGATACGCCAATGCTTTCTTTCCCATGTTACTGTAAGGCAAATGCATGTTAATGTAGTCCATATGATCTAAAATTGTCTCGTCTTGTTCTATTTTGATTAATCCTGATGATACGACTTTTTTCTTGTATGATTCAAGTGCTTTTCTTACCTGGATCATGTAAAGTAAATTGGAATATTGCCCGTGAACGATAGGGGTTTCTTTTCCAAAAGGTCTGTAGAAATCATATTCGTCTTTAATTGATGTTGAAGTTACTTTACGGTCAAACTCCAACAACCTTGGGTTATCATTCAGAAGCATGACTACTGCTCCTGCACCTTGCGTCATTTCACCACTAGAACCCATGTCATATTTTGCAATATCTGATACTACGACTAGGGCATGTTTACCTTCAGCTTCTCCTGCTCTAATCCAATTTGTATTGTCATAAAGCGCATATGAACCACTAACACATGCAAATTTAGTTTCAACTCCGCCACAGTGCTCAAAAGCACC
>CAJQMY010000016.1 GCA_905479565.1 uncultured Candidatus Nitrosopumilus sp. | reverse complement strand
GCAAGAATGGCATACCATCCTGCTGATAAGACATTTGGAAGTTTTAGTGGAGTCAACATGACAGTTGAAGGCGTTTCGACACAGACTCAAACCCCTCCACCAGAACAAGCAAAACCTGCAAAAGGCACACTTCCAAAAGGTACGACACAAACACCGCCACCGCAACAGTTCACTAATGCTGCTGATGGAAAGTCTAGAGAACAAAAACTTGCAGAATATGAATCAGAATACTTGCAAAGAATAGAACAACAAAAAATAGATGACAAAAAAGCTTTTGATGAATTACTAGAAGCAGAATCTAAAGCACGTTCTACGGCTAGTAGGGGTACTTTGCCAAAAGGTTTCGAACCAAAATCTGAAGCACCAAAAGCATCTAAAGGCACTTTGCCAAAAGGCTTTTGATTTATTTACAATCTTTTCTTTTACTTATTTTTATTTTAAATTTAGAAAATCCTTTAGGACTTCTTTAGAATGCCCTGCTGGTTTTACCTTGGGATATATCTTGAAAATTTTTCCCTTTTCATTTACAAGAAATGTACTTCTCATAACTCCCATGTATTCGCGTCCCATGAATTTCTTTTTTTCCCAAACGCCAAACAAATTTGAGATTTCTTTGTCGACATCTGCTAATAGTGTATATCTAATTTTCATTTTATCACAAAATTTTTTGTGAGAATCTATATCGTCTGGGCTAACCCCGATAATTTCTATCCCTTCTTTTTGAAATTTTTTATAATCTTTGGAAAACTCGTCAGCCTCTGTAGTGCATCCCGGTGTGAAATCCTTTGGGTAAAAGTAGATGACATGTTTTTTGCCCTTAAAATCACTAGACTTTATCTTGTTTCCATTTGCGTCATTTGCTGCAAATTTTGGAACGGAATCGCCTTCAGAAACCATATGCACTCAAATGAATTAACCTATAATTAATTACTTTTTGAGATCAGCTAATCTAAAATCAAGGTCGAATCTTTTATATGGATATACGAGAGGGGTTTGCTTAATGGTTAACCCCCGAGCATATCTTGCAGAAACAATTGCAACTTTTGGTTTAGTATTCTTTGGCCCTCTTTCAGTAATTCTAGCAGTTTCTGCATTTGGGGAAGAATTGACAACACAATCCGTATTGTTCATTTCTCTTGGACACGGTGGTGCAATTGCTTTGATGGTTTATGCGTTCGGACATGTTTCTGGCGCTCACATTAATCCGGCAGTTACAATTCCTATGATAATTACAAAAAAGATTGGACTCGTAGATGGAGTTGGATATATAATTTCACAATTAATCGGTGCAGTAGCAGCAGCTGCAACACTTGCAGCAATATTGCCTGAACTTGGCGCCAAAGTTAACTTTGCAACTCAAGGCGGTCCAAGTGATCTAATTAACAACAGCATTGGTTCTGGATTTGCAATTGAAGCAATCTTGACATTCTTTTTAGTCACTGTAATCTTTATGGTCGCAGTTCACAAAAAGGCGACCCCTGGAATTCAAGGACTTGCAATTGGTGGAATGGTTTTCCTAATTCACCTAGTTGCTGTGCCATTAACTGGTGCATCAGTAAATCCTGCAAGAACATTTGGTCCTGCTTTAATTTCTGGATTCTGGGAATTCCATTGGTTATACTGGGCAGCTCCAATTTTAGGCGGAATTATAGCCGGATTGATAATGAATTATGTCTATACAAAACCCGCAGAAAAAGAAGCATAATACTAACATTTTTAAAAATTTAACTTTAATTTTTCTATATGACTTCTGCTGAAGAAATTTCCAAAATGTTTGATTCTGAATCTCAAAAATTATCTTCTTTGTTTGACGTTGCAAATTCAAAAATTGACATGAGTATTCATGAAATTGTGGAGACATACTATCAAGTCATGAATGTTTCATCTATGGCTACAATGCTTGAGCAACAACCTGAGTCTGAAGAATTAATTGAGAAAACCAGGCAAATCAAAAAACTAATTTCTGAAAGATTCGATTCTGACATTCATCCAAAAATTGTGGAACATCTATCTGTGTCAATTCAGGAATTGACTAAAATCTTACAATCTAGAAATTCTGGCGAAAAATCAAAAGAACAGACAGAATCTGACGCTAAATCCTTTGATGAATTGCGCCAAACAATGAGTACAAAAGAATTCGTTGAACAATATGAGAATATGATTTTTGATGATTGAGAAACTTGCAAAAACTTTAGTTGAATTAAAAAAAGAATTTGTTAAAATCTATGATGGCAAAAGTCAGATACAAGAAGTAATTCCAAAATCAAAATCAGAATTATTTCCAATTGAAGAATCTCATTTAAAATTACTACATGAATTTGCAACGGCGAATCCTATTTACTATAATTCCTTTGAGAAACAAATTGGATCTGTAAATTGTATTGTGTATGAAGGTGATATTAACAAATATTGGCTAAATAGTATTCAACACGGTTCAAGTAAAGCTCCTTTTTCACCTACCTGGATAATGTCTGGATACATTAGTTCGTTACTTGCAAAAGAATTAGGGTATTTGCAAGTCATTGATATTGGTTCAGGTGATGGCCGTATTGCATTTTGTGCCAAAATTTTGGATCTGGAATCATACAGTATAGAAATTGATGACATGTTGGTGGATTTGCAAAATATTCTTACATCTACACTGGACTTTCATCCTTATTGTTCTGATGCAACAACTTTTGATTATTCATCGTTGAATTTGTCTCGACCAATTTTTTTCGTTGGAGGTCTTGCACAAATGGGGGGTGTCTCTCTTGCATCTGGCGTGTTGGGAAAAATTAATTCCATAACTAATTTGAAGAATGATGCTGGATGGGTATTTACTGGAACCTTGTCTCAAAAATATGCGTCTGATCCTAAAAACGAGGCTGGATGGGGTACTCTAATTGATGATAATAGTTTAAAATCCATTCAGAGTATCACATTGCCAACTGCCTGGACTTTACACGAATCTGATGAAACCCCGTACATTTTTGCAGAATCTAGAAAATAGCAATCCAAATTAAGCGCAAATCTGCAAAACTTTTCGGACTCGTTGCATAGCTTGGATAGTGCGATTGCTTGCGGAGCAATAGGTCGCCGGTTCAAATCCGGTCGGGTCCGTACCTTTGTCAGTATTTAAATTGGTTTCTAGTGTAGATAATAGAGAAAAAATGACGAATTTCGAATCAAATCCATTGGAAAATTTCATGTTTGGAATGAAGAGTTCAATCACTAAAGATAGATACAAGCGAAGATTGGCTGATTTTTTCAAGTTTATGGAAATTGAAGGGGATCTGGAAACCCAGGCCGAGGCCTTTGTGAGTCAAGCAAACGAAAATGAAAAAAAGTGGGTTTTGGCAAACGTCATGAAGTTTCTTTCATTTCACAAAGAACGTGCAGAACGTAGAGAGATTGCAAATGTAACTGTCCGAAATTATTACAAACCTGTAAAACTATTCCTGGAGATGAATGATATTGAATTATCTTGGAAAAGAATTGGAAGAGGTTTACCAAGAGGACGCAGATATGCTGCAGACCGTGCTCCAACAATACAGGAAATTCAAAAGCTAGTGGAATATCCTGACAGAAGAATCAAGGGTATCATCTTTACAATGTGTTCAAGTGGAATAAGATTAGGGGCATGGGACTATCTCAGATGGGGTGACATTACACCAATTAAAAAAGATGATGGAATAGTTGCGGCAAAAATTATAGTATATGCCGGAGATGAGGAACAATACATTTCTTTTATCTCTCCTGAAGCGTTTATCGAACTTCAAAAATGGATAGATTTGAGAAAAGAGTCTGGGGAACCAATAACAAAAGATTCTTGGCTAATGCGGGATTTGTGGAACACTGACAAATATTCAAGAGGTTTGGTTTCAGTTCCAAAAAAACTTCAATCCCTTGGAGTAAAGAGACTTGTTGAAAGGGCATTACATGCGCAAGGAATTCGCTCAAAACTTCCTGAGGGTCAGAGAAGACACGAATTTCAGACAGATCATGGTTTTAGAAAATTCTTCAAGACGCATGCCGAGCAATCAATGAGACCGATTAACGTGGAAATGCTGATGGGGCATTCAACAGGCATATCTGATAGCTACTATAGACCAAATGAAAATGAGTTATTATCAGATTATCTAAATGCGATTCCTGAGATTACCATCTTACCTGAATATCATCAGAAACTAGATCTTCAAAAACAAAGGATTTCTGCGCTTGAAAGTGAACATGCTAGAGTTTGTGTCGTTTCGTTCATTTCTGATTCGTCTTATTATGTAAAGAAATTCTAAATTAGTTATCTCTTTTATACACTGCTGACACTAAGTCAGTAAAAATTCCATCTTTGGTTGAGACAGAATCCTATTTTACTATTCTGGTCAATATGAAATCCATATTTTCAATATTAATTTTACAACATTGTATGTGGAATATTTTACATGGTTTTTGAAACTGTGGAAATTTCATCTTAGTAATTTTAATTTCTATTAATATCTGATTATTGGTTGGATTAATCTTACAAGTTAGAGACGGAGGCAAACAAACTATGCATGTGAAGTATCTTTCAATTTTATTGTGGCATCCTATTTGACTCCTTTTTTAACCTGTAATGATAAAAATTAAAAAGACTATCTGATTTTATATGTCAAAAATATTGGCAATGATGTTGTAACAAATGTTCACATAGAGGCAATTGCTGAAAATTAGAATAAAAAATTACCTTCATTTCAAAGAAATAGGGCTATCTTTACTCCTGATTCAGAATCAAATAATACAAAAATTAGTTTAACAAATAATTATACTGTCAAATTAAATGCTGTCTATTATGATATCGTAGGTAGAAAATACGAGGTTCATGATTCGTATGAATATTTCAAAGATGATGATAATTTAAAACAAATTTTATGAAATCGAAAAATAACTGACGTTGAAAACTATTCTTAAATATTGTTGATTTTTATGACTAATTGGAACTATTCTGGGAATAACTTATAGGCTTGATCCTGTAGAACCTGCTACCTAAAACTCTAATAATTTGCATCCTTAACACAATCATTGGATTATAAACAATTTTGCTCTCAAATTTTAGATGTAGATCCAAAGATTCGATTTGCTACAGTGTTTGATGAATGGTCAGTCAAAGTTGGGGGCGGTATGAGAGAAGGGGTAAAGAGTTTATTATCTGAGCGCGCATCAAAAGAGCTTGTTAATCTTTTAACACTTGATTGGAAATCCCGAAAAGATATGGCAAAAATGCTTGGAAAAACAAAATATACTTTGGCAGAATATGATACGATTAAACGCTTTTCATTTTATCTTGGTGATGATCATTTACTACTTGTAAGTGCTGAAAAAGATTGTGATACAAATATGATAGTTGATAATGTGATTAAGCTCTATTACAAAAATCAAGATTAATTGTGTTTTATTATCAGAACTTTTCTAGAAACAATTTGTTCTCCTGGTTCAATTAGATCCGCATGTTGCATTTTATTTTAAAATCTTTATGCTCTTTTGATATAACAATAATTTGTTTGGATAATCCGGTTTGCTTGCATTTACTCCACTTTTTGTTATCATTGCACCTGCATTTGCAGATTCTGTTGTCATTATAGAAGTAGAATTAAATCCCTCTGGAACTGATGCTGGAAATGAATGGATTAAATTATTTAATTTTGACAGTAAGCCTATTGATCTTTCTGGATGGAAAGTATTAACTGATGATGGGGGAGCATATGCTATTTCTAATCTTACATTATCTGCATGTACTGAAACAATAATCTTTTTTTCAAGTCAATTTTTGTATAATCGACAAGAAATATTGACACGAATCAAAATTTGGTTGATCAAACTCCTGCAATTACTGATACTAACAATGATGGTACGACATGGAGCGTCACTATGCCTATTGTGAATCTACAATATCTGTTGAACTTTAACCTGGTGCACCTATTACATTTTCTGATGATTTTTTAACTTTAGTGTTTGTTAATCTTGGAATAAAAGGGGAATCAATAATTGTAATTTATCCCAATGTAAAAACAATACTTGTTGATGGTGAGGCTGGGCGATCCTGCTATCCTGCTGTTCAAATAGTTCCTTAATTCCCGTTTGATATTGATGTGTTACTAGCTGTGATGTCTGGCGTTATCGTATCTGTCAAGTTTAGATCTAGATTTTTCTTCTTTAGATGACCTGTTCTAATTTTAACAGCCAATCCTTATGAAAACTTGAATCTTTTTATGACTATGTTTTAAATTAAAAGTATGGAATTAAAATCTGAAAAATCAATTAAAGAATATTTAGAAAAATTACCTGATGATACCATAATTAAATATTATCTTGATGTAGAGTATAGTCCATTTCCAATCTTAATCATTGAAGAATATACTAGACGATTTAAACGAAAAACTAAAAACGAAATTATTAAAGATCTTAAATTTCAATCACGTCTTGCCAAAAAGAAAACCAAAGAACTGGGCTCTATGGCAAAGAAAAGAAAGTTAGTCGATGACGTCACTAGAGAAAAATCTGAAGCAATCATTAAACAAGCAAAGATAAAAGGCTATGAAATAAGTGAAAAACTAGCTTCCAAGGGCAGTATTTTGGGTTCTAAATTAAAAAAGAAAACAAAATCTACGATAAAATCTGGAAGGAATTTAAGCTCTTCATCCAGTAAAGATCTTGACTTGTTAAAAAAGCTTGGAGATTTACAAAAAGCAGGAATAATCACCAAGAAAGAATTTGAAGAAAAGAAGAAAAATATACTTTCTAAAATCTAGAAGTTTTACTTGATGCTTTTTTTATTTTTTGTGTCGAGAAATGATTTAAAAACTATTCAAGGCAAATGTCCTGCATGATAATGAATTCTTTTTATTTGTTATTTGGATTTTTTTAATTTCTACTTTATTTTCTACAAATCTGCCCTATGTTGATGCCATTCAGGCTGAAGGTAAATCTGGATGGGATGTAATGCCCGACAAAGTTTGTGGAGATAAGTTATGCTCAGAAATAAAGTATGTCTCTAAAAATTCTATTTTTTCATCCATTGCCTATTTTTTTCCACCCTTAATTCAAATCTCACAAGGTGTTGATCTTTCCAACGTAACATGTACCGAAGAAAAAGCGTTGGTTCTAAAACAATCAAATGGATTACCTGCATGTGTAAACCCATTAAGCATTGAGAAATTAATCACAAGAGGTTGGGCAATTCATGTTTTATCTGATTATGTTGGTGAAAACAATAACTCTGAAATTTTTTCGTTGGGAAATCATTTGATAGTATCTGAAATGATCGTTTATTTTGATGATACTTCAGGCTACTTGGCAAAACCTGTAGTTAATGGAAATTATCCTGGCGTTGTAATGATTCATGAATGGTGGGGATTAAATGATAACATCAAAGAGATGGCTGACAAACTTGCATCTCATGGATATGTAGTACTTGCAGTTGATCTTTATGATGGAAAAGTTGCAACCACTTCTGATCAAGCAAGACAACTAATCGCATCATTTGATCCTAAATATGGGATACAAAACATGAATTCTGCAGTTTCTTTTCTGAATGATTACTATTCTGTAAACAGTATAGGTTCAATTGGTTGGTGTTTTGGTGGTGGTCAATCTCTAAATCTTGCACTTGATAATAATGAGATGGATGCTACTGTGATTTATTATGGTTCACTGGCGACCGACTTTGATAGTTTATCTTCTATTGATTGGCCTGTTCTTGGAATTTTCGCTGAATTAGATAGAGGAATTCCAGTTGCAACTGTAAACGAATTTGAATCTGCATTGAATGAAGCAGGGGTGGACAATCAAATTCATATCTATGATGGTGTTGATCATGCTTTTGCCAATCCTTCTGGTGAAAGATATACTCCTGAAGAATCAAAAGCTGCTTGGGACCAAACCATCTTCTTTTTGAAATTGAATCTGAAATAATTTTGCAAAAAAGCCATTTACATATGAAGATCTTAAATATTATAATTTTTAAAACAAGTAACGAGTCGTGAGGATTTTAATTATTCTTCTCTTTTGATTTAAGACGTAATGACTCGAGTTTTGATTATTGTAGATCTCTCTACTACTGTATTGCAGGTGGCAAAAATGATGGAACAAGGCGAAATTGAGGCAATAATGGTTTAGAATAATTCTAATCCTGTTGATATTGTTACAGATAGAGATTTTGCAACAAAAATTGCGGCAAACCATCTTCCTTTTGACACACCTGTAGAAAAAATAATGTTTTTTCCTTTGATTACCATAAATCATAATGAGCCAATTTAAGCTGCTGAAAGAATGACAACTAAAAAAATTAGAAAATTACCAGTTACTGAAAATGGAAAGGTGGTTGGAATAATTACCTCCACTGATCTAGTTACCCAGTTGGCAAAATAATTAGAACGTTTTTGTCTTTCTAAGAAACACCGTAACCGATGCCATGTAACATCCTGTCGCAATTATTTCTGAAATCAATGATGCCAAATACGGTTCAATACCGATTTCAAGAAAATAATACAATGTAGGCCATCTTATTCCAAGATAGATAATTTCACCTACTCCAAATGACGAAATTAAAGCTAGCAGTTCTTTTTTAATTAGATTTGACTTCATAGATTTGTATCTATTTTTGTTGTCAAAATAAAATAACACCGAAAATATCCCAAAGTAAATAATGTATCCAATAATTATTGTAATTGTCGTATTGAGGTAATTCTCTTGATTTTCTAACAGCTGTGCAGCAACTGCTGATAATGATGCTGAAATAACAAAACAAATGAGAAAGTTTCTATTAATTTGCAATAATTGTGGGTTTAGTTTCATGGCGTATCTTTGGTAAATGTTATTTTGAATCGTATCATAAATCAAACTATGAAAAAGAGATGCAAATGGGCAAAAGATGAACCTAATATAACGTATCATGATGAAGAATGGGGCATCCCTCTACATGATGATCAAAAATTATTTGAATTTCTAGTATTGGAGGGTGCGCAGGCTGGATTGTCTTGGACTACTATTCTTAATCGTAGAGAAGGTTATAGGAATGCATTTTCTAATTTTGACGCCAAAAAGGTTTCAAAATACACTCAAAAACACGTAGAAAAACTATTGCGAGATGAATCTATTATTCGAAATAAACTAAAAATTAATTCTGCCATAAACAATGCAAAATTATTCCTAAAAATCCAAGATGAGTTTGGAACTTTTGACAAATATCTGTGGGAATTTGTAAATCACAAGCCCATCAAAAATAAATTCAAAAAATACTCTGAACTGCCTGCTACTAGTGAGATTTCAGAAAAATTAAGTAAAGATCTTAAAAAACGTGGATTTAATTTTGTAGGGCCTACGATTTGTTATGCATTGATGCAATCCGTTGGCATGGTAAACGATCATACATCTGACTGTTTTTTATATAAAAAATAATTTTTAAGTAAGTCTATTCTCATTTTGGTATGACTGAAGGAAAATTTGCAACATCTGTGTCTTGTATGGATGGAAGAATTCAAATCCCATTAAATACATGGATTAAAGAAAATTATTCCGCAGATTTTGTCGATACCATCACCGAACCTGGAGTTGACAAAAATATCGCCGATGTAGTTGAATCAATCAAAACCAAAGTTGGAATTTCAATAAATGCCCACAAATCTGAATTAGTTGTTGTGTCGGGGCATTATGATTGCGCTGCAAATCCTGTGTCTGATGAAGAACACATTACACAAATCAAAAATGCAGTTGAGGTTATTTCTTCATGGAATTTGAATGCCAAAGTAATTGGCGTTTGGGTTGATGATTCCTGGAAAGTCAATTTACTATAATCTATCTTTTGATGAAATTGGAATAGTTATTTTTAATTTATGGATATCATCTGTTGCAAAAATACATTCTTTCTGTATTAGTATTTTCAAGAATAGGCCATGACATGTTTAATTGAATTTTTTGATTTTTTTGATAATTATTTAATGTTCTTCTTTACGTTGAATCAAATCTAACTCCATGTCTGGTTTCATTTGTCTAAAAAGGATTTGGCATTCAAATTTTTTTAGGTTATATGCTAGATTTTCAAAGGATTTTTGATCTTGACGAATGAAAAATTTTCTCGATTTTCAAAGACAGCTGGTCCTGGAGTCTTGTTTGCATGTACGGCAATTGGTGTTTCTCACCTAGTACAGTCCACTAGGGCTGGGGCTGATTTTGGTTTAATGATCTTAGGGTTTGTCATTTTAGCAATTTTGTTAAAGTATCCTTTCTTTGAGTTTAGTTCTAGATATGCTAATTCTACTCAAACAAGTATAATTGATGGATACAAGAAACTTGGCAAACCTGCATTATGGTTGTATTTTGTGTTGACAGTTGTATCCATGTTTTTTGTAACAGGTGCTGTGGGGTTTGTCACTGCAGGGTTTTTTGAAAATCTTTTCGGAGTTGACTTTCTTGGCGAATGGACTGTGGTGATATTATTTGTAATCTGTGTGTCTATTTTGGCTGTTGGCAAATACAATGTGCTGGATAGTATGATTAAGATCATTGCAATTGTTTTACTCATTACTACAGTCTCTGCATTTTTATTTGCCATGTATAATGGACCTGTAGAACAAGTTCCAGGCTTTCAACCTAAAGACCTGTGGGAAATCTCTGGAATCTTTTTCTTGTTAGCTCTGATGGGTTGGATGCCGACTGCAGTAGATCTTTCTAACTGGAATAGCTTGTGGACTGTAGAGCGAATGAAACAAACAAATTACAAACCTCAACTCAAAGAAACTCTATTTGAATTTCGTTTGGCTTACCTGATTACTGGAGTTCTTGCAGTAATGTTTGTTGCATTAGGGGCGTTCATCTTTTATGGCTCTGGGGAAGAACTTCCAAACAATAATTCTCTTTTTGCACACAAAATTGTTACGTTATACACTGAAACAATTGGCGATTGGAGTTACATCATAATTGCAGCTTCTGCCTTTACTGTGATGTTTGGAACAATACTTGCGGTTTTTGATGGATATTCAAGATCATTGCAAAAAACCGTGGAATTGATTTTTATCAAAAAGAAAGATAAGATATGCACAAAATTCAGAACATTTTATGTAATTTTTCTTATTATTCTATCTAGTGGCGCATTTGTAATTATTTCACAATTTCAAGACAATTTGAAAGAGCTAGTTGACTTTGCAACTGTGTTGTCATTTGTAATTGCCCCTGTAATTGCGATCTTTAATTTTAGATTAGTTACAGGCAAATTTCTTGATGAATAACATCAACCATCAATTTGGCTAAAAATATTGAGTGTTGTGGGAATTATTTTCCTAAGCGGGTTTGCAATTTTCTTTATGCTCACAAAATTCTTTTCATGAATATGAAAAATTATCTAAAATGGCTAACTGGTACCGAAATTCAAACCTGGAATTTTATTTGTGAGATCATGGATTATGGCACAAATCTGCAAGATGCTATCCTTACTTATCAACTTCCTGGTGAACCAGATTGAGATTCTAGGTGGGGCAGTTTCTCTTGTGTTGGTGCATTTTTAAAATTCTATAATTTTAGCAAGTTTTTTTAATACAGGTAAACTAAGAATATTATCAATTATGAAACTTTCTGCTAAAATGAAAAAAGCATTAAATGATCAAGTAACCCTTGAAACCTCTGCTGCAAACAGCTACTTGGCAATGGCATCTTGGTGTGAAGTGACAGGGTATCAAGGAGCCGCAGATTACTTTTACGCCCAATCTGATGAAGAGAGAACCCACATGCTAAAAATCGTACGTTATCTCAATTCACTTGGTACTATTGCAACAATTCCCGCAACAAAAGCTGCAATCGATTCTTACAAGTCCCTTGAAATACTAATTAACACCGCACTCAAAAACGAACAAGCAGTAACTAAAGCAATTCATAACATGGTGGAGATTGCCCAAAAGGAAAAAGATCATTCAACATATGTTTTCCTAGAATGGTTCGTAAATGAACAAGTGCAAGAAGAAACAAAGTTTGAAACGATTTTACAAAAGTTTGATCTTCTTGGCAGAGACAAACTAGGAATAAATGAGATTGACAAATTCCTTGCCGCTGAGGCTGTTGCACCTCCAGATCCTGCGGCGTAAGTTTTCTAAAATAATTAATACCTCGTTATTTTCAACCCTTTCATGACCGTCACTGTGACTAGAAAGCCAGGAGGCATAACGCAACTATTCAACACCGAAACTGGCAGAGTTACCTACAAGTGCAAGGCAGAATCTGCATTTATGTTAATTGAAGCATTTGGAGGAATTGTGAAATTTAATCAAAAAGGGGCCATTGCGACTGTAACTGGGCATATTACGGAGCTTGAGTCATGTGATGTAATTAAGAAAGGGCATTCCGAATACAAACAAGCATTGGTCACTATTGTCACATCATACAAAGAATTTGCACAACATGTTTCTGATTCATATCAAAAAGAAATTCAGGAACTTGAAAATAAATTATCTGCTCTTTAATCTTAAATCCCAAAAAATTCTGCAAGCTTCAACCATAAATCATGCAGTGTTCGCATTCACAAACTTCTTGTTCTTTTGATTTCTTTAGGCATTTTTTATGTTGACCTGCTTGGCATTGCACACAAATTTCTTCAATGTTCTCGACATCTGTGTACTTTTTAGACTGATCAAACCCGAATCCCCCATCTTGTGGTCCTACCATATACCTGCTTAATTGAGGCTCTATTTCTACTTCTCTACTTGGTTGCTATCTTTATTGCTTCTTGCAAATCTGTTTTGTGGGTTTCAATTATTCCTCGTATTTCAAAAGTATCTACGTATCCTCCAGCTGATGCTCTAGTTGCTTTAAGCAAATAATGCAGAGATCCTTCTTCAATTTTTCCCACATAATACCCGTAGAGAAAATCTGCTTCATCTTTACATTTCCAAATCTGCTTGATTGCTGGAAATGTTTGCTTAATTTCAGTGGGGATTTCTAGAATCCTTCTTTGAATGTATTGATCTAGTGATTTTCTAATTGTTGAATCTTGGAACAACTCAAAATCTTATTGGAGGACTCGCATTTTAGTCCTTTTTCTCTTTGTCTTTAAGATCATCTTGATTATCCCACATGTGCATTGTACCTCTAACCATGAATGATCCTACAATTATGGCAACTAATCCTGTAACTACGAATAAAAATAATTTCCCTATGTCTTTGATACTTGCCACATCATATTCATCCAATCTATCTAATTATAATTGTCTGAGACAGGCAATTAGATTCAATAATGAGTTTGAACAAATGTTCTCAAATGTCTAAAATCAAGCAGATTGTAGCCTGGGTTGCAATTATTGGCAGTGTAGTTGGATTTTTCTTCTTTTCAATTGAGATGGCTGAATTCATGCGATAGTGTGAAAACTAAATACACTCAATTTTGAAACATTGTCTGTGATAACTAGGGAAATCATTAATTTTCTAAATTTGCAAAAGCTTGGATATGTTGCAACTGTCTCCTCTGATGGAAAACCCAACATCTCTCCAAAGGGAACCATTATTGGATGGTCCTCTGAAACGCTTGCTTTTGCAGATATTCGTTCACCTGACACTATGAAAAACCTTGTTGACCATCCCAATGTGGAAATCAATGTGATTGATCCTCTTCTTCGTAAGGGATACATGTTTCAAGGAACGGCTAGAATTCTGCAAGATGGTACTTTGTACCAAGAAATTCTAAATCGTTATAGGAAAAACGGAATTAAGAGCCCCATAAACTCAATCGTACTAGTAGATGTTTCCTGCGTATCTGACGTGATTTCTCCTTTGTATGATCTTGGAATTTCTGAAGATGAAATAAAATCAAAATGGCAAAAGCATTTTTCCGGCCTATGACTTGTTACGTGATTGCGTAGTTTGTTTGAGATTATCTAGATCTTTTTTTGTTTTTTCATGTTCTGCTTTCTCTTTTTCTAATAATGTTTGAACTGTCTCTAACTCTTTCACTGTTGTGTTAAGTTTTGATTTTAGTGATCCTACCACTGCACTTGCGGCCTCTATGATCTTTGCTGAACTTTTTTGACTCTCATTGTCTACTCCGATGAATTCTTTTTCAGATGTTGTGAGAATGCTGGAATCTTCAAAAATTTCCTTTTCGTCCAATTCGTTTTTTGCATTGTATAGTCTGGAGTTTGCCTTCTCCAATTCTTTTTCAACCTCCACTTGCTGTTTTTTAATATTGTGTAGTGTTGCCTGTTCTTTCTCAAGTTGTTCTTTAATTTCATTGTGTTTTTTTGTAAATTCATCCAACTCTTCTTTTATTTTTGAATGATCCCCCTCTGTCTTGTTGAATCTCTCTACTGATTTTGAATCTTTGATTAACTCTGCCTTTTTTGCCTTCTCTCTTGTTTCTCTGTACTCTCGTTGGATGATGTCTAGCTCCATCTTTTTTTGGTTAAGTTCTTTTTTGACTATCATCAAGCTGCCCACTGTTGAATCGTATTCTTCTTTGACGGTGGTAACTCTCTGAGTAATTTCCTCTAATTCTGTCTGCTTTTCTCTGAATTTTTTTTGTAACTTTTCGACTTCTTCTTCAAGTTCTGTTTTTAGAGCCGTCTCCGCACTGTAATCTTGCACGTCTTCTTTCTTTTTACCAAAAAATCCCATATTCTATCTGCTTTTCTCCAAAAAATGAACCTTTCTTATCCTTGTTTTATTCTCCATCTGAAAAATTTCAGATAGAATCCGACGCTGCCAATTGCAATTCCTGCAATCCATGCAATGGGACCTAGTCCCATCTCATTAGTGCTCTCTTGAGGTGCAAGAAACAACAATAATGCTCCAAGTATGATTAATGCAAATCCTCCACTGTTTTTTGATCTGTTATGTTCTCCGTGAACCATGATTACACATACTCTGAAAGTGTTTTTGCCACTTGCTTTTGTCCGATGTCTGAGATGAACGGGCCTATTTTTGGGCCTCTTGAGGTTCCAAGTATGATCTGATATAATATCTTAAAGAAATCTTTTGGTTGAACCTCGTTTGTTTTTGCAATTTGGTATATTGTATTTTGAATGTCTTCTAGTTCTTCATCTCCGTCTAATGCCTCTACAAGTAATTTCAATGCCTTTTTTACCGTATCATCTAAATCAACTTGGATTTTTTCCTGTTCGTCAAATTCGTTTGAATAGTTTCCTGCAAGCTCAATGAGTTTTTCTACTTCTGGTTCCGGGTTTTTTATTACTCCATAATCTAACAATTTTTTCATCACTCGTTCATTTCTGTTTTCCTTGAAAATTTTTGCTAATTCAATTAGCAACCTATAGTTGACATGTGTGGTTGATTGTTTTGGAGGGTTTAGGAGATTTACATATTCATACAATCCCTTGTTTTTTATCAACTTTGCTTGGTTGTCTACCTTAATTCGCCCAAAATAGATGTCCTCTAATTCATTGTATTCGCTCATCAATCCTGGGATATCATCAAATCCCAGTTCTCTTGCACCTGTTATTCTCTTGTAAAGTAACAACAGGATTGATTTTGGACTGCCAAATTCAAGCCATTTCTGTGCAGTGATTACGTTTCCTAAAGATTTTGAAATCTTTTTTCCACCTTTGTCCAAAAACATCTCATACTTTACATGGTGAGGATGTGGAGATTCTAAGATTTCATCTGCAACCCAATCGTTTACTTTGACTGAATCCATAATGTCTTTTCCATATGCTTCAAATCTGATGTCAAATGCTGTCCATCTTGCTGCAAATTCTACTTTCCAGGCTAATTTTCCAAGATCTTTGCCAATGTCTGCCTCGCCCACATGGCCGCATCCTTTGATCATTTTTGAGCCAATTTCAGTGTCGTGACAAGTGTATTTTACTTTCTTCTCATCTGCAATGTATTCAGAAGCTTCTGCTGTATAGAGACGATTACAGTTGGCACAAACCGGAAAATATGGTAGATATTTTTGATATTTCTCTTGTCCTACTAATTCTGAAATCTTGTCTCCAATCTTTGCGCTGTTTTGTAAAACTGTGTGAATTTGCTCCTTTAGCAATCCTTGTTTGTAAGTGTCAAATGCTCTTCTAAATTCATATTTTATTCCTACTTTGTCTAATCCGTCTAACAGAATGCTGCTCATGTGTGTTCCGTATGAGTCATGGCATCCATAAGGATCTGGAATTAGAGACACTGGTTTTGTAATGTGTTCCTCTAAGCCAAACTCTTGCATTCCTTCGGGAATTTTTCTCAATCCATCAAGATCATCTGAATATGCAATCAGTTCTGATTTGTATCCTAGGTTTTCCAATGCTAGTTTTACGCCGTATGCCCTTACTGCATCTCCCAAACTTCCGATATGTGGAATTCCTGATGCACCCAGACCACTTTCCACTCTTAGCAGATCTGTATTTCTTCCAAGTGTTTTTTCACGTTCAAGTAGCTCTGAAGCTAATTTGTCTATCCAAGTTCCCTTGCCGATGATTTCCTTTTCAGACATATCTTTTCTTTATCTCAACGCTTTGGACATGTATGGCCCATATAACGAATACCCTAATTTTTGATAATATTCTCTT
>CAJQMY010000015.1 GCA_905479565.1 uncultured Candidatus Nitrosopumilus sp. | reverse complement strand
TTCAGCAAATACAAAATTTACAATGTGGCCATTATCAAAACCGACAACAAATAATCCTGCTGCAAATACAACTGCCAATGCAAAAATGGCCAACTTTGAAACACCAGATTTTGAAACACTGATTTGTTGTGATTCAGACATAAAATCATGTTTTTATGAATATATTTAAGCTCTTGGATGACTGTATTATTTATAAAGAAATCAGATTATCTTTACAAAATCTGCTCATATAAGATCAGACATACAAGTCTTTTGAATATAACAAATTCAAATGAAATTAGGAAAATGAGCATATCCTACATAAATCCTTGAGGCAATGTATGTGGAAAACAACTTTCAGAGATCATATAAAAAAATCAATTGATCTGATCAGGTTAACAGATACAAGTTAATCACGTAAACAATGGCAAAAATTAACAATAGAGAAGAAGTGGACATCATCACAAATCATGATTTGTTTGCAGAATCACCTGAAGATATGTTGGAAGAGTATCAGAATTAAAAATTCCAGACTCGATAAAAATGCTAAAAATTGAAGAAAAAATATTCATCAAAAAAGATCATCAAACATAGAGATTGCAGACAATGATCTAATACTCTACAAAACATTTTTAGAAGTAAGGAGAAATAGAATTACAACTTTTACTGATGAACTAAAATGTATCTATATTTATAAAAAATCAACTGGTACGTTATAGAATTATTTTGATATAATCATATTGGAATAAAAGATGCCGTTCATGGCAATCTGTTTTGCAAATTCTAAACAGCCCCCATCAAAAAATTATATTCGTATCAGGACACCTTGAAAAAACATTACTTGGAATATTGATAAAACTGAACAGAACGATTGGATTAATTGTAAAACCATTTCACTAGACAAATTAGAACATATGATTAACAGTAGAAGAAGCATTTGGCAAATTAGACAAGATATTTACTTGAAATAAAATTTGTTTTCACATGGCACAATTTTACTTGTTAGCAATTCCAGTACTAATTGGATTAATTGCAGGAATGTTTTTAGCATTTTATCCAGAAACTGAATCAGAGCCTAGTTTGCTTACCACCTCAAAGTTGATTGAAGGAGGCTCGCCCATCATGGGCAATCCAAATGCACCAATTACAATATTAGAATGGGGAGACTATCAATGTACATTTTGTTACAAATTTCATCAAAATACTCTAAATACAATTCAAGAAGACTTTATCAATACAGGCAAAGTTAAATTAGTTTTCAAAGACTTTCCACTAAACGGTCCAGATTCACTCCTTGCTGCAGAAGCAGTATATTGTGCAGAAGATCAAGAAAAGTATTGGCAATATCATGATGAACTATACAAGAATTGGGGAGGAGAAAGAACAGGATGGATTACAAGAGAGTCATTAGATAATTTTGCAAAGACAGTGAATTTAGATTTGAATGAATTTAACAAATGTCTTAACGAACACAAACATCAAAACAAAGTAAATTCCATGCACGAATTTGGTAAAAAGATAGGGATTGATGCAACACCGTCATTTTTAGTCTTTAACGGAGAAAAAATAATCAAAATTCGAGGAAATCAGCCCTTAGAGATATTTCTAAAAACATTTGACGAATTATGATTTTAAAAAAATTAATTAAAAAGATATATTCGCAATTTAGGGATAGTGCATAATGCCCAAGATTGACATTGAAAAACAAGATTCAGTTAAAATATACAAAATCAGAAAAACTCTAGAAGAATTATCTCAAAAATCAGGTAGAGGTACGGAACTAATCACGGTGTATATTCCAAAAGGAAAGCAATTACACGAAATCATCAATTCATTACAACAAGAGCAAGGAACTGCAGATAACATCAAATCAGATTTAACAAGATCACATGTCGTTGATTCGTTAGGCAAAGTTGTTCAAAGATTAAAGATGTATAAAAAAACCCCAGATAAAGGACTGGTAATGTTTTGTGGAGCATTACCGCCAGAAGAAGGAGGGCCACTAGGAAGTGAAGTGGTCACAGTTTGGGAAATAGACCCGCCAAAAGATTTGAATCAATATCTGTACAGATGCGATGATCATTTCCACGTGGATATCCTAAAAGACATGCTAAAGGATGACAACTTGATCGGATTTTTGGCAATTGATGCAAAAGACGCAGGATGGGGATTACTATACGGAGACAAAATCGAGGTTTTGTCTCAAACAGGCTCAGGAGTTGCAGGCAAACACAGACAAGGAGGGCAGTCTGCAAAAAGATTTCAAAAACTAAGAGAGATGGAACTAAGTTATTTTTACAATAGAGTGGCGCAAACCACAAGAGAATATTTCATTGACATTTATCCAGTAAAAGGATTGATCATTTCAGGTCCAGGTCCGACAAAAGAAGATTTCATAAATGGGAATTATCTGGAATACAGATTACAAAATAACATCATCAATACAATTGATGCGTCATATTCAGGAGCTGAGGGGATTAGGGAAGCTTTTGCAAAATCTGCAGATATTTTAGGAAATTTCAGATTGGTCGAAGAGAAAAAAATGGTAGAGGACTTGTTTAGAGAAATCAATACAAATACCGGAAAAGGATCTTATGGATTGCAAGAGGTAATAGGGTATCTAAAAAATAACGTGGTTCAAACTTTGCTAATTACAGATAATACCAATCTTCACAGAGTTGAGGGAAAATGTAAGCACTGTCAACATTTACAGGAAGAGATTGTTGAAAGGCCACTGGTGATTCCAAAAAAGAGAGAATTTTCTTCAAAACCGTGCCCAGAATGCAACACTATGGATGTCGAAGTCAATGAACAAGATATCGTGGATTATTTAGAAATTTTAGCATCAAAAGCAGGTTCCCAATTAGAAGTTGTTTCTGGAAGTGCAGAACATGGAAACATGCTTGCAAGTTTAGGAAAAATCGGAGCTATTTTGAGATACAATCCAGGGCATTCTAAATAAGACTGCGAATTTTTTTTGCCAATTCTAAAAGTTCATCATCAGTAGAAATTTGACGTTTAGTCCAGACTGTACCCTTGCTATTGTATCGTGGAATAATGTGAATATGAACATGAAGAATGATTTGTTTTGCTGCCCGTCCGTTATTTTGTCCAAGACTAAAAGCATCAGCCCCTGTAGCATCCAAAATTGCTTTTGCAATTTTAGGAACTATTGCAAATACATTTCCGACATCTTTTGAATCCATATCAGTGATTCTTTCATGATGTTTTCTAGGAATTACCAAACTATGCCCCACATCTATCGGATATTTATCTAAAAATGCAACATGTGATTCATCCTCGTACAAGATATGCCCATCTCGTTTTCCATCCAAAATATCACAGAAAATACATCCCATAAAGAACGGCAGTTTGGGATTTTATTTATTATTATTCAATTGATATGATTTAGGCGCGTAAAACTCAACTATAGAAAGTGAATCCCAAAGGCCTAGTTTTCTTCTTTTCCACAATGCATGCATCTTTTTGAGGATAGTATCTCAAACCACACAAAATCATGAATAAATCCCTTTTTGCAATTCACATGTGTTTTAGTAGAGATATCATTACAAAGAGTCTAGTCAAAAACAGTATCGATCAGCATTAACTCTTTTCAAGAAACATTCGTAGATTTAAAATCAATGAAATGTCTTCAGTTTGAAACGAACAAGTGACGAATGGTTAATTAGGGCAAATTTTAGAGTGGAATTATCTCATGGGTCGAAAAGAAAGAAAAGAGCGTGAAGTAAAACGTGAAAACTACGCCACTCAACATTCTGCAAAAAAGAAAAAAGAGACCCTTATCGCCATAGGTGTTCTAGCTACAGTTGCAGTGATCGTCGGATACGCAGCATTCCTGTTTCTCACCATGACTGAAACAGCACCTGGAGGTCCAGAAAACGCAGGGGCATTAGGAAGTGATCATTCACACGCGGCACTTTTGGTGAAAATATTTGGAGACACGTTTGAGTTTGCAAGTCCGGCATTTCAAATCAAATCAAGCTGGATTCATTTTGAAGGCAATGATGGGACAACGATTCATAAACATGCAACAGGAGTTGAATTAGGATATCTCTTTGAGACTCTGGCAATAGATCTTGATGATCAATGTTATGTGTTCCCAGATGGAAAGCAATTCTGTTCAAACGAGGATTATGAATTAAAATTCTTCATAAACAGAGAACAAGTACAAGACA
The DNA here is from genome assembly GCA_905479565.1 of uncultured Candidatus Nitrosopumilus sp. Lineage (GTDB taxonomy): Archaea > Thermoproteota > Nitrososphaeria > Nitrososphaerales > Nitrosopumilaceae > Nitrosopumilus. The sequence continues at coordinate 42,948 of CAJQMY010000015.1, read as the reverse complement.
TTAGAGAATATGAAGTCATGGAAGGCGACAGAGTGTTAATTGTATATGGCGGTGAAACTCCTGAAGAGATTGAAAAATACCTGTCACAACTAGACAACCAAGAGCTAGTCAAATAAAATTTCTAGGATTTATCCTGAGTAGTAAAAGACGAAGCAGTTTTGTCAAACATCATGTAATACCCACACATGGAACACCTTAAAACAGTTAACTCAGTAGTAAGAAATTCTTTGTCTTCAAACCGCCCGCTTAATTTCACATCATCTCCGGCAATCTCAGCTTTGTTACTTTTACAGACTGGACATTCTAGTGCTTTTTGTTCCATGAAAATGTTGAAAATATTTACAATTTAAACTCAATGAAAATCCCATAGTTTTATTTTAATAGTTTTTACTGAATTTAGAATTATGAAATTTCTCAAAGCTATACGCATAAAAGAAATCTTTATGGGGAAAATGGCCACAAGGAATCCTAAAACCTTAGAGCGATAAGAGGCATTAGTCTAATCCGTATTCTCTTTGGATATTATGTTGAACTGTTTCTGAGATACTTGTGCCCTTTTCATTGAGGATTTTTCTGCCGTTCCGTCATTGTGTGAAACTGAGGAATGTTTTCAGTCCTCAAAATTAGTGAAACAATAATTTTCTAGCATTTCAATAGAGTCTTGAGATACAGTTTCAGCGATTACTCCATCAAATTGTTCGGCACATCAAAGATTAACTTGCTCTAATTCATCTAACCATAGATCTAACAGATAATCACAGATAACCCAAAAAACCAAAGTCAAAAGAAGTCCCGTAATCATAAATTTTCGAGCTTTGTTTGGGTCAATTTTTCTAAAACGGAACCATACAATTATTCCTCCAATAATTCCAAAGATAAGAGGCAAAAGTACTCCAATTGGATACAGGTTGCGTGACACTCATGAATATAATTTCTGCAAGGGATAGAAAAATATTCCTTAACATTGATACGATGTCCATCTAGCAGACACTTTACAATGAGTGATCATCATACAAAATGCAACTCTGAAATTTTTCAATGTAAATTTTTAAGTTTAAAATGTAATATCAACTTAAAATTTTTGAGTTTTAGGAGTTGATACACGCTCTAAACTTTTCAACTCCAATTGCAAACTCAATGATAATCAAAAAAATCATTAAAATCACATTATGTAATTTTAGTAATATAGCATAGATATTGTTCTCGAGTCTTTAGATATATCACTCAAATACTAAAACTACCTCAAATGTTTAGTGTAAACAGTGATAAAAATACAGGCATTACCAACACTGACAATAATCATAACAAGTATGGCACTTGTAATTATGCCAGCTTATGCAGAAAATTTGATAATAGTACCCGCAGGATCCTCCGTTCTTGGATGTGAAGAAGAAAATAAATGCTACATCCCATACGAGACAAAAATTGTCAATGGTAGCAAAATTACATGGTCAAATGATGACTATGTGGCGCATACAATAACAAGTGGAACCATCAAAGAAGGGCCTGACGGTATCTTTGATTCGGGCTTATTCATATCAGGTAAAACATTTTCTCACGCGTTTGAAGAAGAAGGTACGTTTGGCTATTTTTGTACTATTCATCCATGGATGAAGGGAATCATAATAGTAGACGGATCAGCAGACGTCATAGAAGAAGTAAAGAGAGAAACAGAAAGAAAAACTACAACAGGAAATGAAATAAAACTAGCAGTGACAGATGCTAAAGAAAAAACGTATGAAAATAAAACAAAAACAACAGAGATAGAAAATAAAATTACTAAATTTATGATGAATGTTGATGAAAATAAAATAGTATTAGATTATGATATTACGGAAAATGCCAATATGTTAGACATCTATCCGGATACAGAGACCAACTCGCTCGTCATCAAACTCAACGCAACTGAAAAAGGGTCTCTTGTGATTATCTTGCCACGCCATGTAATTGATGTCACATTTAATGATAAAGAGGATAATGAATTTTTTGTGTTAGTAAATGAGGAGGAAGTTGATTTTGATGAGATTGTGACATCAGTCAATAGGACACTGACCATAGAATTTCCAGATAATACTGATGAAATAGAGATCATAGGTTCTTTTGTGATTCCAGAATTTAGAACAATTGCCGTAACGGTTTTAGCAATTGCGATAGCATCAATCATCGTAGTTTCTGCAAAGTCAAGACTTGGCACAATGCTAAGATTGTAAAAAAATCATTGTTATCGTTTTGCCAATTATTTTGTAACGGTTATCATACCTGTTTGCCAAGGATGTACCATGCAAAAGTAAGGATAGTCTCCTGCAACTTCAAATTTTAGTGCGTATATTGCATCAGGCTCGGCTATTCCCGAATCAAACAATCCTGTTGGGCCATCACTTGGATCACCCGAAGTTATGGTATGCATTGCATCATCATAATTTTTCCATTCTATTATTTGGCCTTCTTTGATTGTGATTTCTTCAGGTTCAAAACAGTGTGCAATTTCTTCACATCCCGGAACAGAACTGCCTTGAGGAACTGATATTGTATAAGTGGGTATTTCACCGTATTCAGGATTGGATACTTTTCCAACTAATTCATCGTCACTGTCCATCTCCAAACAGTTTGTATATTTGATAAATTCTGCAGTATACTGATCATGTGCATTGCCACGATTGTAAAAAGATACAGGTATTGTCAATTCAGCATCAGATATCGAATCTAGCTGTTGACGAAAATCCCCATCATTGACATCGCAGTTTGCATGTTCGTAAATTCTATCATCCCAGTAATCATAACCCAAGCTTAATCTCAATTCATTTCCTGTAATGTTGTCAAATGCACGTATGTCAAGTTCGACATTATGTCTGCGATCACGTTCCTCAACTATCGCATCAGGATATCTGTCCAGGAAATTTTTGTATGATTCCTTAGCTTTCATTAATTGCAATTGTTTGTCACTGTCTATAAACAATTGAGCGAAATCAGATTCATGTTGTAAATATGCACTTAGTGCAAAAAACGGTGTCAAAATTGCAAGTGATCCGATACCTACAACAATACCAATTTTTGCATATGTCTGTAATTGCATTTAGTTTTATCCTTAGTAAGGCGTTCATAAAGGATTCTACTCTTTGTCAAAAATAAGAATGTAAAAAATGTCAATAAAATATGTAAGATACCCTTATTCATCCAAATCAGATTCAGTAGCCACCTTTTCAAAACTCATACTCATTTTTTGACAAGACTCACATTTTTCCATAATACCAAATTGATTTTTGTACTGACCTTTTCCATCACATCTAAAACAAACCAATATGTTTTGATTTTCTTTAATACGAATTAAGTTTTCAAAGCAAATTTGTGCCTAAAACAACATAATTTCATATAAAACGATATTCCTGACAATCTGACGAAAGTCTAAATTATAGCAATTCAAATTTGACATGTTATGGAAATATCTAGTAAAAACGTAGTAGATGGGACAGCGCGTTCTCCTCACAGAGCAATGTACAAAGCCATGGGACTAGATGATAACGATCTAAGTAAACCGTTCATCGGAGTTTGTCATACTGGAAATGAAGCGACTCCATGTAACATATTATTGCCAACTCTAGCTGAAGAGGCAAAGAAAGGAGTTGCGGAAAATGGAGCAACTCCAAGAATATTTTCAACAATTGCAGTTAGTGACGGAATTGCCATGGGTCATGAAGGAATGAAGTCTTCTTTAATTTCTCGCGAAGTCATAGCAGACTCTATTGAATTAATGGTAAGAGCACATCAGTATGATGGAATTGTAGGAATAGCAGGTTGTGATAAAAGTTTACCTGGAACGATGATGGCAATGGCCAGATTAAACTTACCATCAGTCTTTGTGTATGGTGGAACAATCATGCCAGGAATTCTAGAGGGTAAAGAACTAACAGTAGTTGACGTCTATGAAGCAGTTGGAGCATATGATTCAGGACAGATTTCTTTAGAGATGCTAAAAGATATAGAAAATACAGCATGCCCCAGTTCTGGATCATGCGGAGGAATGTTTACTGCAAACACAATGGCATCGATTTCAGAAGCTATAGGGTTAGCATTACCTGGAAGTGCAAGTCCCCCAGCAGAAGATGACCGTAGAAATAAAATGGTTTACGAAACAGGTGCTGCATGTGCAAAATTATTAGAATTAAACATTAAACCAAGAGACATTATGACGTATGAAGCGTTTGAGAATTCAATTGTAATGCTTAATGCAGTCGGAGGGTCTACAAATGGAATTTTACATTTGTTATCGATGGCAAATGAGGCAGGAATTAAACTGACATATAATGATTTTGAGAGAATCAGAAAAAAGACACCGCATATTGCAGATATGAAACCGGGTGGAAATTACGTAATGAACAGTCTTGATAAAATTGGAGGAATCCCATTTGTCCTCAAAAAACTAGCTGCCAAAGGACTACTAAATGGAGATTGTATCACAGTCACCGGAAAAACAATTCAACAAAATCTCGATGCTATGAATATCCCAGAACCTGAACAGTCAATCATTCGCCCAATTGAGAATCCACTGCATTCAGTAGGAACTGCAGTAGTACTCAAAGGAAGTCTTGCACCAGAAGGAGCAGTAATTAAAACAGCAGGAGTTGAAATGACAAAATTTACAGGTAAAGCCAAGGTGTATGATAGAGAAGAATACGCCTTCGATGCAGTTGCCCAAGGAGATGTAGAAGAAGGAGATGTTGTAGTAATCAGATATGAAGGACCAAAAGGAGGACCAGGAATGCGAGAAATGCTTGCAACTACCGCGGCACTGGTCGGTCAAGGTTTAGGTAAAAAAGTTGCAATGGTAACTGATGGGAGATTTTCAGGAGGAACCAGAGGGTTCATGGTAGGACATGCTGCACCAGAAGCATATGTTGGAGGACCAATAGCTCTTGTGAAAAATGGAGATGAAATTACAATTGATACAGAAACTACAGTGATTGATCTTCATGTTTCAGAAGAAGAGTTGGCAAAAAGAAAAGAGTCATGGAGCAAACCTAAACCAAACTATATCTCAGGGGCATTGGGAAAATATGCAACACTTGTAGGTTCTGCAGCACAAGGTGCAATCACAACTGCAAATCCATAGAAAGAACAACTTATTCACAAGAGTTCACATCAAAAAAAGAAGAACACTTTGCAGACAGATTCATAATAGAATAAATCCCAAATTAATGCTGAATTAATTCTAAAGACAACCGCAAACTATTTTATAATAAATTTATCATCATTCCCGTATTTGTTATTCAATATTCTTTTTTTGTATTTCTACCCAGTATTTTTCTATCATTTGAAGTATTTCGCTACATACACTGAATTGTTCATCAGTTGCATTTTTCCAAAATCCCTCCCAATCTTGAATTGATTTCCTTGCTTGCTCAAAAGTGGATTTTCTGATAGCATAAGACCACATCTCAAAGAATTCCTCCATGATAATTCCAGTATTTTGAATTGATTTTTTTCCCATGTTTTTACTTTCTTCATAATTTCTAAATCGGAATCCAAGGCTTTTTTCCATACCAATGGATAATTGATCAAAGAATCTTGATAATTATTGTGCCAAAACTCAAAACTTTGCTTCAGGGTATCTACCAGATAGCTGTTAGTTGATAGGGCAGTAGAATAGGATGAGCAAGTATTTTTTGACTTTTTCAATGCATATAATTACCATTTCAGAATGATAAGCGTTAGTCTGATTTTTCTTTACGTCTATTCAAATTAATTTAAAAAAATTAATAAATTTTTAGACATGTTTGTAAAAGACAAAGCATAATTTTATCTTAAATTAATTATCTGTCAAACTCTTGATTATTTATCAAATTGATTGTAGATGTAGACTGTATTTCACATATCTTTCGAATCTTTTTACTAATTATTTCTGAAATGTGATTATATGTAGGGGCCACAATTTTACAAATAATTTTATAACTTCCAACCAACACATCAATTTCCACAATTTCTGAAATATTATTCAAATGCTGTAATACAGTTTCTTCTTGTGACTTTAAACAATGAATCATAATAAAGGCCTGAGCCATATTGGAATCCAAAACAGATTGTTCAAGTTTATTTGTCATAGTAATTTCAGATTTTTCTACCAATAGTGTCAAAGTAGTCCTAATGTTCTGAATTTTTCTTATACCATATGATATGTCATGACGGATATTTTGTTCGTCCTTTGATTCAAGTTTTGTTATAACATCAAATGTCCCAAATGCACCAAAAGCATTTGTAACACTAGGAATATTTTTTAGATGAGAAATTATAAAATCTTCTTTTCCAGATTCATTTACAATTAAAACGTAGGCTTTTTTCATTGTTTTCTCTAATTTTGACCCTCAACACCCATCAAAGTAAGAGTAGAACGTACATGTGCGAGTTTTCTCACACCACAGGTGATTGTTTCTCTTAGATCATCACTGTTTGGATTTTGGACTTTTGTAATAATATCATATGCTCCAAATGTTTCATGAACCTATTTGACTGAATTTATATTCTTTAGTGAATCCAAAATGGCATCTTCAGAACCTAAATCGCAATTAATTAGAACATATGCAGTTTCCACATTGTAAATATCTATAAAAACATATTTAAATAAAACTCAATGTTTTCCTTAAAATTGTAGCATTTTATAATTAAAAATTAAATAACTATACATAATTTTATTTAAACACAAGTCAAAAATTATCATACAATATCTAAAATTCAGGATCTGTTTAATTAATTTTCAAATATTTAGACCATTCAACTTCCATAATTACTTCAGTTCGGATTAACACGAGAATAACAATAGAAGCAAAAGTAAGTTTAAAGCTAAAATCAGCATATGCAATGTCAGATAACATAGATGGAAGAAATACTAGAGATAGCACAAGGCAAAAATTCAAAAATCAATTACAGGGTTTATTAGTAAAGTTACAATGACTGCAAAGTTCATTTTCTTTCGTAGAATATGACAGACCACAATTTGAACAAACGACAATATCTGTCACATATTACATTGTAAAGCGCATCATAAAAACCCCTTACAATCATCAATAAAGCAAGAAATGTAGATTTAAAATGATTAGATTTTAGTTTAAAATGAACAGAACTCATGGACATTTACTCTAGAAAATTTGCAATAATTGTGATAATCGTGCTAGTAAGCATTCTCGCATTGCAGGTAATGACTAACAGTAACAATGCTCAGCAATTAATTGATTCAGAAACATGTGAGATATACATAATGGATGCAAACATTAACACTAAAAAATACCTCAACGAATTTGATACAAAGTGTCTTGACTTCAAAAATCTGAACAAATAGAAAATCAATTAATAAAACAAGATCTATCATTATTCATGGAAGAGCCATCTGAAATAAATTCAGTGTATTGGAATGAAGAAGAAAAATCCTGGAATTATAAAATAATCAAAGTTGATGAGTATTTTGGATTTACCGAGTGCCAGCAATGTAGAAAACCAATGTCACATAACATAAAATCAGACGGAGAATTCAAAATGGCATATGTGAAATGCGCATGTGTGGAAAGAAAATAATTCAATTGAAAAATTAAACTTCATCCATGCCCAAAACGTCATAGTACGCTTTTGGAATCATTTGTTGTCCTTTGAATAACACATTATTCACAGCAGTATCCAAGACATACGTTTTTGCCCAGTCATCATCACTTCTTATTGAGCGACCAAAACCTTGTAGAATTTTGGTTAAAGTTTGTGAAGTGTACCATAATGGGAATTTATTCATTTTAGCCCTTGTCCTCTTTTCTGTATAATTTGGATATGGAACTTTGGCAATTATTTGGAACCTGGACAAATCATCTTTCAAATCAACACCTTCCCATAATGATGATGATAGCAAAACGCTTGTAGGATCAGTTGCATGCTCAGAAATGACATCATCCTGAGTTTTATCGCCCTTGTTTTTACTATGGCAGAGCCTAATTCTCTGAGTATTTTTTGGAGAAAGGTATCGAATGATGTTTTGGCATCTTGGAATTGAAGATGTAAGGATCAGCCCGCGTTCGTTTGAATGTTCGTCCAATATCCTATCAATTGTTTTGATCACTTCAAGCTCATCTTCATTAGTAGAACCATAGCTGAGTCTCTTTATGTTCAGAAGATCTATGCTCCTATGTTCAATTGGAAATGGGGATTTGGGAGTATCAATAAATGCAACATCATCTTTTACCAATCCCATATTTTCACAGAAGCTGTTTTTGTCAATTGTGGCAGACATGAATAGTTGGTATTCTGTTTCAAAAAAAGAATTCGCAAACTTTGAAACATCAATTGGTTTAACAGAAATGGTTCTAAAGTTCCCATTCAAATCTTTAAGAGGATCATTGACAACAAAATTATCCTTGTCAGTCATAATGTCAATTTTAGCTTGTGCAGACCTATCGTGTTTTCTTTCTAATCCTGTAAGTAATTCATAGTCTGGATTATTTTGAAAAGCTGAACTTTCTTTGATGTCCTTAATTTTTTTGGCATATGAAAATGCCATATCATCAGTTAACTGAACCATAGAATCTAAATCCGTAAAATCATATTTTTCTGAATTTAGATTACACTCATCAACTTGACCTGCAAAAATATCAAAACCAACAAACTGAATAATTTGGTCTTCAATTTTATGGGCTTCGTCAAAAACAGTTACTTTCCTATCAAGATAGTCTTCAAAGAGTTTTTTATTAAATTTCATAATGGTGAAAAATGCATGGTAATTCCACAAAGAGTGGTTTGAAACTAATGCATCATACTTTTGCATGTAGTAATGGCATGGTTTGGCATCCGTAGTCTTATCCTCCACTTGTTTTAGGGTAGGCTTGAATTTACAGACCTCAAAAACTTCCTTGCCATTTTTTGATATTCTTTCTTGACATTGACCTTTATCACAGCTCAAGCCCCATCTCATAGCTCTTTTATTATTGTCAACTTTTTCGGATTCCATGAGTTTAAGACAAGGAAAATTTTGCTTGCCCTTTACAGGTTTTAAAAATGGAATGTCTTTGATATATTGATCTTGAAGATGTTTTGAAGCAGTAACTGTGAACGAACTATCAAAATAACTTGAAATAGTTGCACCAATAAGGGATTTACCGACGCCAGTAGGTGCGCACAGAATAATTTTCTTGAATCCAGATTTTAATTTTTCATCTATTTGATGAATAATTTCTTTTTGAATTTCCCTAGGAGTGAAATGATCTGGGAATTTTTCTAGTAAAGACAGGATTACATCTTTTTTTGCTCAGTATTAAAAGCATAAGGGTTATTGGAGTATCATAAATGTTCCAATCTAGTTTAATAGATACTATCACTGTGTTAGATCATGGAATTATTAGATGATAAAATGAGAGTGTGGACGAATAGTTCACAATATGTAAAACCAAATTCCGGAGTGTATGTATTGTATAACAGAAAGCGAGATCCAATATTCATTGGAGAAACAGACAGTCTAGAGGCAAAATTTGCAAAATATGTCGATACAGAATTTGAAGGAGACGAATGTAAGCAAAAAACATCATTTTATCAAAGAATATTTGTAGAAAATCCAAAAGAGATCCAATCGCAGTTAATCGAAGATTTTAAAAATCAGACAGGCAACATGCCTGTTTGTAATGCAGAAATCAAGATAGAAACACCTTAGATAATCTCACTGCATTGCACTGAAGTCTTACATGATTAATAGAATAAAGCATCATTTTACTTCATGTCAAACGCAATGATTTACATTGGAATTGCTGTAGGCGTAATGGCAATCGGCGGTGCTATTGCTTATGGCACTGCAACCCAACAAGCCAACATATCAGATGATCTAGTCTTATCTCAAGCCGCAAAACAAGGAATACTGCAAAAAACTGGAACATTTGGAGCCGATTTAAATAAGGAACAATGGCACGAGGATCCTTTCGGCGACATAGCACAAAAAGTTAGAGAACAAAATGGGAGATAATCTACTCAGATTATCATAACATTATTTTTAACCATCATTTTTTGACAAATAATTAAGAACGAATTACGTATTTTTTAAGAAAGCAATTTAACTTGGAAAGCAGTAATAGCTTTATGCATCAGTGCTACTATTGTGAACAATTGTTTGACTCAAAAGAAGAGCTGTATGACCATGTTGAAGTTCATTCGGATAATGACAGGAATAAAGAAATCATGGAAAGAAAAAAGCAGGCATCTAAAAAAGAGATTTCCAAATCGGACTAAAAAAAATAGAGCAAAGGTCAGAATATTTCAAATTCTGGAGGTGATATAATAATTATTTTTAAAAATCATATGAGTTGGGTCGAAACATTACTTCAAAAATCATGCGACAAAACTCTTACAAAGAGCGAAGTACTGCACAGCCTATTCCACATGATTGAAGTAAATGAGAACACACTAAACCGCATTGAAACAAACAAAACAGATCTTTGTTCAGAACTCGAAGAATTAAAACAAACAGAAATAAGGGATTTAAATTTTCATTTAAAATATTACAGAAGTCTGGTAAATTACATTAATGCAGTCTCTGAAAATAAAATTATAGAGCATAGAACATAATCACCCCAATATACAGTATGAGATGCAAAGTTTCAGATACAGATTTTTTGCAATTCCCATTTATTTTTAGTATGATCTAAATTAAACTCGGATAGCCCATCTCGTTTGGATTTTAGCGACTTTACGGTTTCCGTAATTTAGGGGTATTTTATTTACATTTAACCAACTAAAACACACTCCAAAACAAATTAGGCACGTAACTGTTTGAAAATTAAATCATATTTTGATTGTTCCTCAAAATTCCCGCCATGGTTTGTATCACTTTGATATTTCTGAGATCTTTGATCAAAAAGAGTTTGTAATTTTTCTACGTATTTATGTATCATTTCGCCGGAATCTTCTTTTGCAAACTGTTTTCGTTGTTCGTTGTTTTCACCTCGAGTTGGAAAATATTTTTGGTAAAATTGTTCTTTCAGATTTTGAATATTTTCACGTTTTACTAATTCTGCCAGATCAAAATTTCCTTGTTCATGATTTAGCAATGAATCATTTGTTTCAGATTGACGTACCCAGGACAATAAAGGATGAAACTCTACAAAGAGGACAATATCATCAACTAAGAAAACAATATTTTCATCAATTTTTTCTGAATTCACAACCCAAGTGAATCTGTATTTTATGACACTATGACTGTCTTCAAAAACCGCAGGATTTGATTCGGCTTGAAAATCAAACCACGTGAGCATAGAACCAGGAGTCCATTCCAAAGTTGTTTTTTCACCCATACAGAGTCGTATTTCTATGAGAATAAAATTATTCTTTATTTTTGAGGCATAAGATCAGTTTTAAAAAGAAGAGAGCTTGATGGCAAAACGAATTCTAGGCATGACCAATTAAGACAGATGTATGATACAACCAAACGGATGACTGAATTCCACACCATAAAGCAATGGATCACTTTTTCAACCCTTTTTGATCAAAATTCAAGACATGGTTAATTTTATGAATTTTTCAAAATACCAATTATTACAAATATTGAAAGCAAGATGATTGCGGATTTGATATCCACTGTAACTCCCAAAGGGTCGATGATAAGGTATCAAATTTGCTTGCTTTCTCAACTCTAAACTATTAATCTCAGATAATTCTATGATTATTCATGATGAAGAAATTTTATGTGTGGATGGGAATTTCAGTAGCGGCATTAATCGTAGGGTTAGTTTTGTTGTTTGGATAGCAAATTATAACTTCAAAATCAGGATCACAGTCAAACGGATTTGAAATATGATTGATTTGCACAATTAATTCATTTGCTGTTAAATCAAATTAGTCATTTTTTCTGCTTCGACATTTAGTTTGTCATTAGCTCGTCATACGGTTTCAAATTTTTATAGGAACGGTCCTTCCATTGTAAAACTCATACTGTCTAGAGTATTTACCACATCCTAATTCTTCACGTGCAATTTCTTCACCCAATAATTTAATTCAAAACTCAATTTTTGATTCTTGGAATGATAATTTTTGTTCAGCGTGCAATTTTTTTTAGATCTTTCAATATAAAATATCTTTTTGAGCCATAACCAATTCGTAAATTCAGTGAAACACATTAAATCATTTTCTTCACTAGTACGATTCAATCCCATAACACGTCCGACATCATACAGTAAAATATTTACAATCATGTTTTTATTATTTTTAACAAAATTTGAATTGTAATCTTGAATACCAACAGACACATTCAAACTTACAATTACACACATGGTTAAAAAAATAGAAAATAATTTGATGTTTTTTGGATGTATCTACATAAGATGGTAATTGAAGACTTTCAATGAAGAAAAATTTCTTAGGCATCCCAATTTTAAACGAAATTAAATCAACATGTCACGCATATCTGAAACCTGCCAGGAGTAAGATTGCAACAATTGCCGCTTTCAGTAATTTATACGATAGATTGCTGAACCAAAAATTCATCAAACTAATGAAATTAGGCTCAATTGAATTTTTTGACAAACTGAATCAACTTTTGTGTACTTTTTTTATTTTAAAAGAAAAGTTCAAGATGAATCATTGCCATAGAATAGCTGGATATTGGTAATCACCAAAGCACTCGACATTGATTACCAATTTTATCTGTGGCCCAGAATTTTAATTGGGATGTGAATTTTTCAAATAGTCAGATTTTTGTTCATCTGAGAATAAATTTTCATTGAATGGCATTAATTTTAAAGCATTTTGAAATGCAGGGCATCCACAATCAACAGAAAACAGATCCTCACACTTGGGACATTGGATTACAGTGTGACTTCCCCAATCACATTCAATGTCATCAATGATTTCGAAGATAATATCCTCATTACATATACAATGCAACTTGTTTTGAAATTTTTCACCAACAGACATACTGGACTATTTGAAAAATCAAATATAATTTAATAACTACAAGGTTTTGATAAATTTGATTTGACTGAATGCCCCACATGCAAGCTTGCAATGGAATCACACTCTACTGAGGAACTAATGGAGTGTTGTATGAAGCAGGTAGGTGACGGGTTTTCTGAAGAGACGTCAGGTACATGCCCTAACTGTAAGCACGACATCAAAAAACACTCAAGCAAAGAACTAGCAGAATGCACTATAGAATTTCTCAAATCGGGAATAAATTAGAACAAGATAGGATTAAACAGAAGAAAAGAATCCGAACTTCATTGGATCAAACTACTAGAAAATTAATTCAAGACAATTCTCCAATGTGGACTAACAAACAAATTTGGGAATTTGAGCAGCTAAACGAAGAATTAACTTTTGATACAGTCTATGCAGAGCGAAATAATTTTAAGTCATGGAATTCAAAGATGGCAAATACTGATGAGTTTATTCGAGATGTCGTAGTTAGAACATTTGATAATTTCCTAGACGGATACGAACTATGGATTTCAAGCAAAGGCCAAGGAAAATTAGACCCAAAATATGTGGCTTATCTCATGTCAGTCATGGCAGATATCATGATAGAAGAAGAGATTTGCCTCAATTTTAGAATTGAAAACGATGCCTTAGTCGTGGCAATAGATGAAAAGGCAGATGTTATTGACTGTAAAGAGTTTTTTGAAAAATTTTATCATTTAGCAACCGGATTTAATTTTGACACAGATACTGGAATTCCAGATGATGAGACAGAAGCTGAACTGTACCTTACGCGATTACAAGAAGAATTTGATGAGCGAATGCAAAACAAATTAGGAGATAAATATTTGCCAGGTAACAATGATCCAGATACGCTGCATTCAAAGAATTGATCTAAATATAAGAGGAGAGTATAGATAGACAATGTCAGAGAGAAAACATCATAGGAATTTTAGAAAGAAAGAGCCAGTTCTGACAACAGAGCAAAAGGTAGAGAGTTTTGTAAGGAGAAATTCTCAGAGCGGATATTTCACCAAAGTCTCAACCGTATCATACAAGTTTGGAGTATCTGAAGATGAGGCATGGGGTATTGTCGGTGAATTATTATCCAATGGCTCCTTTGAATCAACTCATGATGATTATACCGGCGAGATGAAATTATGCGAAATGGGTAAAACGTATGTAATATTGGATTTGGAACAAAAAAGAAAAAGAGAGAGATATCGCAATAGCAAATCCAAAAGTAAACCTAGGCCAAAAAAAGAAAACTCTTAATTCTCAATTAATTGCACAGAATCATGGATGAAGAGAATTTACCAGTACAATGTCATCCAGTAATAAAATCAAAAAAGAAAAAACCAATAGAGGAAAAAAATGATACAGTGTAAATTGTGCGGAACGCCATTAGGAAAGAATCCAACAACAGAAGAATTAGAAACACATTGGAAGAAACATCACAACTGGCATTGGGAGTCAAACAAAAACAAAACTCCTGAAGATGCATTATTGAAAAAGAGATAACCAAATGTCTTGGAATAGTGGTCGTGTATAGCATGCCTAGGCCACTAAACGAAGGCGTCACCAATCATTCAGGTTTAAGATATAAAAAATCAATCAATCACTTTTCAAACACATGTTTGATAAAATGAAAATAACGAAACTAATTTTTAGAATTCATTGCGTTGAATTTATCAATTAATTACGTGAAATTATACCATGAACGATGACTTTGCAGAATATACAAAATGTAGAACATGCGGCATTGCCTTAATTCATTGTAACTGCAACTGTCCATACTGTGGAAAAAGAGAGCAATGCACTTGCCTTCTTGACGAAATAACTTTCACCAACTAAGGTCTGATGAGGATGAATCAGACCTTCTCTTTATCCCAATACAAAGATTGGCAAGTAAGATTATGCAAAACACGGGAGACTGGCTACATCTTGAACTTTATGGAAGACAGTATGATGGGAACTGGAATTATGCCTTTCCCAATGCCAACAAGATATTATTTTAGAAAAGATGACTGGAGATGTTAGTTAGAAATAAGTCATGGTATAGATCATGATGTAGAATACAGCCCTGCATTAGAAAGCATTAATTTGATTGAACATTAGATGAGAGCATGTCATTAAATATCACCTGGAAGAACAACTTTTATGGAATTTCTTGGGCATATGAGAAAGACAGATTGGTAATATCCACAGTTTTTGAGGACAAAAATGAGGCCCTAAACATTGCCAAAGAGGTTGAAGATTGGAGTGACAAATTTACAAGGTTAACCATCATCGAGAAAGTCAATGACGAATTTGCAATTTGTTGTTATCAAGATCCTCAGATTTCAAAAAATAACAGCCATCTGGGATTATTTCGGACAGGAATGAGGCAGAGTGGAGGGTACGAACAGGCAAAACCAATGATTATAGAAAAATCACCACTATTACAAATCGCGTATGCCGCAGATGTCAGAGACATGAAGACATATGAACAGATTTCACGATTGGTTCCAATGCGAAAGTGCCGAATCATATCTGAGAAGGATTTGAAAAAGCAGGAATACTATTACGAGAAAATTGCAAACTCCCAGAATTAAAAAAAGGTGAGATTCAAAAATTCTAGGATTGAATCGTCACCAGGTATGGTCGGGTAACAATAATTGTTGAATTTGAATATAAGGCATTGCTACTCTTTTGTACTGAGAAATCGTTCATCCGGGTTAAATAAAAATTCTCCAATGACACAGTATGAAAAATGACAATAATCAACAAGATTGGGAAGAAGTAATTGGCCTTTCATGGCTAGTGTCAGATGAATAGGTTATCAGACAACATTTCTAGTTACAACAGGCGGGCGTAAACTGGAGAAACCCAAGAGTGCGAATGAACTGTTTTAGAATCATCTAAAGCGTTTATTTCTTAATTCACAATATACATAAAGTAATATTTTTGTGATTGATATATGAATAGGCCATCAAAATTCATCATAATCGTTCTTTTAGTATCATTAGTCGGAAGCGTTTTAGAGATTTGGGGCGGAAGTTGGGACATTACTAGTCATTTACTTGGGGCACCTGAAACATTTTTCACACCACCACACACAGTATTGTATTCTGGAGTTGGAATCAGTTTGATTGCAGCTATTCTTGCAAGCATTATTTTGTTCAAAAATAAGGAATTACGAAGTACGTCATTATCATTTGGTTTGAAATTAATCATTATTGGTAGTGTCATTCAGATTTTTGCGGGACCTAGTGACTATGCATGGCATGAGATGTTTGGAACCGATGGATTACTTAGTCCAACACATCTTACTCTAATTACAGGAATATTGATACAGTCAGTCGGAATTGTTCTAGGATTAACCAGGCTAATTCCGCGTGGTTTTAGAGTTGTAAAACCTGCAACGGTCGTATCATTTTCAGCATTATGGTTTATTGTAATTGCATTTATCTTTCAATTCACTTTGCCAGTATCCAAAGGAGAAACAATGAATTTGAACCCCGATCCATATGTTGCAGGCATAATTCTTGGGCTGACAATGCCGTTTTTCTGTACATTGGTTTTCTGGGGAGCAGCAAAATCCATGAAAAAGTTTGGCTGGGCAAGCAGTGTAGTAGCCTTGTTGATATTCTTCAATATCACTGCAAATGTAATTCCAGCAGAAGCACTATGGAATTACTTGCCATGGTTTGCCATAGCAATGATTACGGCAATATTTGCAGATGCAATAATTTCAAATAAAATTAAAATCAATAAACTTAGAGAAGAGATAGCAGGAGGGTTAGTCGGTGGCGTATCCATGATATACAGCATGCCGTTAGTAGGAATGGCTTACATTCAATTTTACGTATTCAGCGGAGTTTCAGGATATTCATTACTACCTGAATTTTCAGAAACGTTAGGAATGATTTTGGGGCTAATGAGCATTTCCGGAGCAGTTATGGGAATTATCGCAGTGAAATTTGCCAGAAAAAAAATTCCCATCCCAATGGAATCAACAATATAGATAAATTTAGAATTGCAGATATACAATCATGCATTGTGATGACAAGCGAACACTGTTTATTCTCAAAGAAAACATTGAAAGAAGTTGGGAGGAACTAAAAACATCAGAGTTTGACGAAATAAAATTAAAAGAATTCAGCGATGCATTGGTAGAATATTTTGATTTGAAGAAATCATCGAATTAAGATTTTATTCGGATCAGATTAAATGGCAAACATGTATTGTTATGCAATTTGACAACAATGTGATTTTATTGTCAAATGTAACGAGCACTAAGAAATCATACATGGAAATCATCAGCGTCGATGAAACATTATTTTGAAATATCATGCAATAGCAGTAGAACTTTCATCACAGTACTAGTCGTTGTTGGTCTTAAGATCAATCAATAAATCAGATAGGCTTGTTTTGCAAATTAATTTTCTGATTTGCGATCTTAAAGATATTCTTGGTCAATATATCAAACCCTGCAATAGACGCAATCAAACTTGCCACTATGGTAAGTTCGGACAATTCTGATAACATCTGGCCCTGAATAGCCTCAATCTGAGGACCGATGATGGTAATTCCAACAACAAATGCAATAATTGTAGATGCCAGGGCACTTCGCATATCGAAACTTTCTTTGGATTTTAGCCAGCCAAGAAGGTTCTGCAGCATCACGCCCAGTGAAACTATAGCTACTGTTGCAGCTACTGGAGACAATCCAAATATTTCCATACTTGAATTACGTGAAAAACGCTAAAGTACGTTAGTTATCATTCATACGTGAACTTTATTATTCTGGATTTCCAAGAATCATAAAAAATAAAACAACAGGTAATTTATTTTGCAAGCATAATGGAGATCATATGATAATACAGAGAATTTTATTCCACCATCGCATGCTTCTGCATCAACAAGTGAACCATGACAAAATAATCAAATTTGAATGTCAACACCGGAATATAGTAATATCAACGGACAAGATGAGAAGTAAAATATGGTTGAAGCTTCACTTTCAAAACTAGACGACAAAGGGGTTTTCACCATTGTAAAAGTTGAGAGTGTCGAAAGAAAGGTTGGCAAAGAAAGCATTACGGAAATAAACATTGAAACTGAAGAAGAGTTTGACGGAATAAAGAACTTTTACACCTCAAGAAAGATGATCGTCGCAAAATTTTATGATAATAGCAAACCGACAGCATTGTCTCAGGACATTCAAAGAGAAAAAAAATATAGAGTAAAAATCATCACTCAGAAATTCGGCAATGGCAAAGAAGATTACGATATAGCTAAATCTTAATTTTATCGTTATTTTTCAAAAAAAACTCAACTCTTTTACAATACACAAAAAATACCATATTGTGGCAAAAAGGGATTCCAAAAAATGATGTTAGAGCATACCAAAGAATGCAAATACAGAATGGACAATGATATTCCTCATGCTAATTGTACGTGCCAATGTCACAAAATCATCATGGCAGAATCTACAAAACTAGACTCAAGGACCTTTTGAGTCAGGTTGGAAATTATCTATAATCTCAGTTATACTTGAAAGCAATGTCTTTTTAATTTCCTCTTGGCTCATTCCAGATTTATGCATCAGTTTCATTTGATCCATTATAGAAAAATTTACTCTGCCTTGAAGATAGTCAACAATTCCAAAGCCATTCTTTGGAAATTCTGTTACAAACATTTCATGCTCTAAAGATTTATCATCGCTCATAGAATTATTTTATAAAAACTAGTTATAAAATTTACAATTAATCTAATAACCAAACAAGGAGCAACAAAGAATTATTTTTACATAAAATTCATTACTTTGCCTTTTTCAATTTTCTCTCTAAATCTGTCTCGGCGTTTTACCCAGTATGCTTTTTTTACTTTTAGTCATTGTCTTCTACATGATTAGATATAACGATCATACGATTAATCATATCTTTTAAGAATTTCAAAAATTTGTTTGAAATGTTTAAAATTTTTAAACAATCCAAAAAAATAAAATCCATGAAATTCTTAAATTTGTGATTCACGTACGGTATATGTGGCAACCAGAGATGATCTCGTAAACGACATAACCAATGTAACTGAAGAACAGCAAAAATTAATGGAGTTAAGAAAACAGTTCCTGGGCTCTAAAAATAATGAGGATCAAATGAATGCGTTTAAAATTACTACGCAGATTATGAAATATGAGGATTTTATTAGAGACACTGAAAAACAACTTAGAACGATGGATTAGTCACCTTACTGCAAATATTCATTAGACCACGTGAAAAGTAGATTTCATGACAGAGTTTGTCCATAAACCGTATGACAAAATCTACGTCAGAGACATGATAAAGCTAAACCTTGACGATCTGATTGGCATGATGTCATCACTAGATGCAGCAAACGCATACTGGGTAGACGGAGTATTGTTTGCAAGCTTTGCAATGACTGAATCCGAAGAACTGGCAAAAAAAGAAATGCAAAACGAAATGTTTCTGGATAAGATAATTTTTGCAGTCTATGATGATTATACAAAGACAGTAAAGTCATCAACCAATCTAGAAATCGGAGTGCTGAACATGCAGAAAAGTAAACTATACAGAGACTTGATTGCATGGCTTAAAACGCAAGCAATTTGGAAAGAATAAAAAACAGGATCGATTCAATTAGAGACATTGTCTTCAGCGTGGTTTATTTCAATGCCATCCAAGTAACCAGAACTCCTTAATCAAATTTCTATAATAGATCATTAAACTGATTCAAATTCTATCAGATCCATTACCGAATTCTTGATTTAAGACATTTGTTTACAACAAAACCCGTCGCCATTGGTCCCGATAAGATCATCACAAAACGAAGAGTAATTTTCAAAGGAGCAAAAATGTTTGGACTCAAAGCAGATCTTCATGATATTCTATATAATGACATTTCAAATATTCGATTAAAACGCGGTATGCCATCTACTGCAGTTATTTTAAGAACCAGATTCAATAGCGATGATATAACATTACCTGCAGTACACAAATCAGATGTGCAACAAATCAGTAGCATGATCCAAAAAGGAATGAAAGGGGAGCTTCCAAGACAAATTTTATCCGTTGATAGAGATGCACCACGTGTAGACAATACACAAGAGAGTTCTATGGAAAAATTAGAAAAACTTGTTGCATTAAAAGAAAAAGGAGTAATAACAGAGGATGAATTTTCAAAAATGAAATAGGATTTAATGAAGGGATTCTAATTTACTAAAAACCAATTTATTCTAAGAAAATTAAACGGTATTTTTCATCGAGAGGTGATTCCCACACATGAATTCAAACAGAAATCATCTGTAGGTACCAGTGCAATCACCAAAACCCTCTTAATCAGGTCAAACTTAAACTTTAATTCCAATTTAACTAGAGTATTTTCACCACTTAGATTCTTCTAATTTTAGTTTCAAAAGAGTTAATTTTTTAGAACCAAATTTTCTAAAGATAGCCCATAGTAAGAAGCATCTCCTGAATTGATTTTCCCAAGTAATTCTTTTTTCAATATTTGAATTTCTTTTTTAGTCATCATGTAACAGTATGGAATATTCAGAGAGATAATCTTCTCTTTTCAATTATTGTAAACCAATAGCTAACAACATATTCATTTTTTAAATTCAAAAAATTTCAAATAATCAATAGGCTTAAGTTTAGAAATAAGGAAGAAGAATTCGATGGACGAACCAATCATAGAGGTATCAAAGGAGTTGATAGCGGCAAATTACGAGATAGATGAAGTCGCAAAGCAATGGACAGTTCTAAAACAAGAATACCGCAGCACAGAAGAACCAACACTCAGGGCAGAGATTAAAGAAAAGTGGGACAATCTGGAAAAAAAGATGAAACAACTAGAGATGAATCGTCGAAAGATCATAGAAAGAAAAGAAGAAATTGAATTTAACAATAGATGGAAAGGCTGGAAAAAAAGTTAGGAACCAAACCAAACTACCAATCATGCTTAATCAGTCTAATAATAAAACGCAAGAACCGGAGTAAAATGCAGATTGTTTAGTCGATGATTTAACAAACCAAGTGCAAGAATCAGTGAAAAATCAGATAACATTTCTTAACTTATTGCAAATTATTCAGATAGTATTTTCCCACTCGCTCCATCATAGGCTGTACATAGTCATCGCATGGCTTGATAAATTCCTGTCTAGTGTTTTTCTCACTGCTAACTAGAATTACTACCTGGTTAATTTTCTGACCAGTCACCTCCTTAAACATATGTGCATAGCAAGTGGTTTGTAAATAATATTCATACATGTATTCATCAATCTGAGGCTTGCGTTTTGTCTTGTAATCAATGATGGACAATTCTCCATTATACTCAGCAATCAAGTCACTAGTGCCTGCAACCTGCAGTTTGTCTGAATACATTCGCTGCTCAATAGAAACAACGTCTGAAATATTCTCAAGAAAAGGTTTCAAATTGTTAAAATGTGCAATTGGTAGCAAATCAAATTCTTCAAGTGCAAGGGCATTTCCAAGATAATCCTCTATGATTTTATGGGATTGCGTACCAATGTCTTGGGCTTGTTTTGTAATATATTCATGAGCAGGCTCATTGTCTTTCCATGATTGCAATCCATTTTTCTTGTGTTCAGGTGCCGTTGCAGAAAGAATAGTGCTAATTGAAGGATAAATTTTGTCAAACTTTGTCTGATACCAATGCCCGTCTTCCCGGTCCAAAAGTACTGGCTCCCTGGCCATCAACATCTGCGTGTAACTTGCCACTAGGGATTTTTGATATCAGTGGTTATTGAATGATTTGGATATCACATTATTTTTTTAAATTTCTCAAACTCGGATCTTGTTTTTACAAATTGATTCGTGTTAATTTTTCTCAGTGAAAAGAGATTCTCCATTGAATCATTAATGATATGGATTGCTTCAGCAAAGATCACTGTATCAACAAATTCCTCATCAGGATACACTGTATACTCAAAATATTCAGCATCGATTTGCATTTTCAATTTGAATCCCATTAGCAATCCCAAGTCATCATGTTTGTTTAAAAATCCAATCAAGCTTGCCTTCAATGAAAGATCATCTAGTGAGGCATACCTGGAATCATTTTGATTGTCAATTATGCATGCAACAGGATTGCCCTTTACGTGCAATATTTTAGAATTATGTGTTAGAACAAACTCGTCAGGTTCGGGCATCTTATCTAGTGGCATGATCAGAATTGCAACAAATTGATTAATAATTTTTTAAATAATTTGGAAAATTACTCTTCGTCAGGCTTGTTTGCATCGTCTCTGACTTTTTTCACGATGCAAAATTTACTCAAAGTCTTTTTCCATCCCATGATTACAGTATGTAAAACATAGTCTTATAGGTTTAGGTTTTCAATACAATATTTGACACTAAATTCAGAACTTATTCTAGGCAATGTTCAGAATGCTCTCTATTAATTCAGTCATTTTTTTGAATCCTTTAAAGAGTCTCCTTTGATTTCAAGTGTTTTTGTTTTAAAATAGGTAATGGGGAATTTAGAATCAGTTGAAACGATGTCAAATGTTTCAATTATAGACCTGTTGTCACTTAGGCAAGGAATTATTGTAAATGATTTTTTTAAACCTCTTTTTATTTTCCCGTAGTTTTTTTCATTCACATCATGGAATTTGGTCATTTTATTTCACAATCTCTAACAAAATATTCTCATCATGCCATGTGATTTGTTCCAAATTAGAGAAATTCTTTTGCATATTTTTCTGAAATATCTCAAGGGATTCATCAAATGTCTCTTCGTCATACAGAGCAAAAGTGGAATAATGATTGCCTTTAGCTTGCTGAACCAGTCTTTCAAGACTAGATGTACGCACATGCCCAAACACTCTAGTGGATTTGATCTTCAAGTCGGCATTTTCAGCACATTCTTCTAACTCATTTAATTCATATAATCTAGTTTCCATATCTCCAAACAATGGGAAATATTTTCCCCATATGCTTTTGTAATTTTGATTTCTCAATCTGGTGTAAATAATTAATTGGCCGTCATCCTTTAGAATTTCATTGGATTCTGAGAAAAATTTGTCAAGATCAAAATGATGAATTGCGTTAAATGTCATAATACTGTCCATGGAATCATTCTCCAAGGATAATTTGCGGGCATCTCCTGCTCTAGCACAAAAATTTGTAAATTTCTTTTTAGTCAAGTAATTTTTTAAGTGTTCAATCATGTTTTCATTAAAATCAATACAATGAAGATAGCAATTTTCAAAGGATTTTAAAATCTCCAAAGAATAACGTCCATCACCGCAACCAACATCAGCAATATCGATATTTGATTTTTTATCTAGAAGTTTTTTGATGTATTCGATATGATCAACATCTGTTGTTCGTAATTCCTTATAGTTTGAAGCAATTTTTGAGAAATGATCATTTGCGTTGTTTTCAGAAACTAAAAGATCCTGTGCGATATTCACCATGATAGCAAACCTAGAGGGATTTGAGTTTGTAACACTCTAAATTGAACGGAATTCCAAAAAATCATTCTGTATTATTATACATCCTCTGTGCTATAA
Source organism: uncultured Candidatus Nitrosopumilus sp. (assembly GCA_905479565.1). Classification (GTDB taxonomy): domain Archaea; phylum Thermoproteota; class Nitrososphaeria; order Nitrososphaerales; family Nitrosopumilaceae; genus Nitrosopumilus. The sequence continues at coordinate 19,490 of CAJQMY010000015.1, read as the reverse complement.
ACGGTGTATTGCATCATAAATCAAGGAAAAAGATGCCACAATGAACAATGAAAAAACATGAAACATTTCATAAAATGTACGTTTTGTGGCAAGTCGGATCGTGTAGAATATTTAGGCGGTCTTGATTGGTTCTGCAATAAAAGGTGCCATCATAATTTTAGACATAGAGAAGATAACACGTAGACTCTCAAATAAGCACAGTCAAGGGTTTGAAACATGTAAGGTTTGGATTCAAGTTCAGCATCTCCTGGATTTCCCCATCAAATTGAAGATGTCATACTTTTAATTATCTAACTTTACCTGAATGAATAGATTGAAAATTATAATAAAAAATGATGAGTCAATCAAAATATATCATGATGCCAGCGATGTATCTGTCCTCCCAAAAAGCAAACTAGTTAGAACATTCACGGATGATGGCTCCTTAATTGAAGAATTCAAACTTTTAGATAAAAAAATTGCATTTGATGATAACATGGATAATGATGAAACTGAAATCATAGTAACTTTGGATGTTCAGAAATAAAAATCAGACAACACACAACCTTTTTCAAATTTATAATTTCATCCTAGCACATATTTGTCTTCAGGACAGCAATTACAAAATGATATTTTTGGATTAAATCTTTCAACGCCTCCCTTGTCTCACACAAATCACAAAAAAGTCTAGAGGCAATATTAGACAATTGAGCATTACCAGTTATCCAGTATTTCATTGTGCATCTACAAAATTGCATTCCTTTTCCAAATTTGAATTCATGAAAGCCTGAATCTTTTTTAGATCATGTCAATTTTGAAGGCATAAATGAAAAAATAATGACATGTTTTTGGATTCATATGTTCATTAATAGTATCTTAGCCTAAAAATTCATTCATGAAATTTTGTCATAACTGCGATTCCAGACTCGTACAAAGCTATGAAGATGTCGGAGGCCCATGGGTTTGTCCAAAGTGCAATCCTGAAAAAATCAGGATCAAGGCACCAACCTATGGTATGAATTATTCTGGAAAAACTAAACAGTGCTCCAAAGGATGCGGTGCAGAAATTTACTGGGACGAGGCATTCAAATCAGACAGTGGGAAATTCATCCCAATTGATTCAAGGACAGATGAGCCGCACAGATGTAACGGCCCAACAGAATCAGGAATGTCATACTATCCATATGAAATTAAAAAATATGCAAAGCCAAAACCGAAGGAGCCTGAGAACAAAATTCCATTACCAGAGAGTATCATGTATGATATTTCTAAGATTCCAAAATCATTGATTGACAATGACCCAATAATTAGAGGGATAGTTCAAGGACATAAGGAAAAATCCCTCGCACTGATTCACTATGAGAGACTAATCGCGCCAGAAGCTGAAAAGATCCCAATTGAAACTCTAAGCGATGTGCTATCAGAGAACATCATTAAGGGGTTACTAAAGTATGGATTTACAGGGTTGTTACCATTCCAAGAAGAATCAGTAAGAGCAATTCTAAGGGGAGAAAACTCAATCATTTCGGCACCTACAGGATCTGGAAAAACTGAAGCATTTGCAATTCCAGTGATACAGAAAATTTCAGAGGATCCGACCCCGGGAGTTTTCACGCTGCTCGTGTACCCGCTTAATGCGTTAATTGACGACCAAGTATCAAAGATTGCAGATCTAATCCAAAAATGCAAGCTGTCAGACAAAATGGCAGTCTACCCCATCCATGGAGGACAAAGCAATGATTACAAGGACATGATAATTTCAGATGCAAGTCAAAAATCCCTAATCATTGCGACAAATTTTGATTTTATCAACTATCATTTAATTTTACAGGACAAAAAATGGAACGAGTTATTCAAGAACGCAAAAATAATCGTAATGGATGAAGCGCACTCCTATACCAGTTTTCACGGTTCTAACGTGTATCATGTGCTAAAAAGAATGAAAAGGTTCATGGGAAAAATTCAGTTCGTAGGATCTTCAGCTACCCTTGATAATTCAAAGGAATTTTTCTCAAACATGTTTGACTTGCCTGAAGATTCATTTGCTTACGTCAAAAGTAAATTTAGACGGAAACAAAACATGCACATGTTTTTTGTAATGCCTAGAAAATTCAAACAAAGAACCACAATGGAGATGCTCTCATCAATGTGCTACAAGAACAATTCTACACAGTTAGTTTTCAGCAATTCTCACAATGATGCGGAATTTTTGGCATCAAATGTGGAAGAGGCAAACGCCGGAATTAGAATCCAAATTCACAGAGGAGGACTTGATCAAAAGGACAGAAAGATATACGAATCCCAAATGAAGGCAGGAGAACTAGACGTGCTGTCATGCACTCCGACTTTGGAATTGGGAATAGACATAGGACATGTGGATGTAGTCATCTCTGCATTCAAAAATGAGTTTGATTCTTTTATTCAAAGAATAGGCAGGGCGGGAAGAACAGGTCAAAAGTCATATGCCATCTGCGTATTTGATCCAGACGATGCAGCATGTCATTATTTTGCACGACATATTGATGAGTACCTGTCACAAGACCACATCATTCCAATTAACAAAAAAAATCCAATAATTTCGGAAAAACATGAGGAATCAGTCGAGATAGAAGACCAAGCCATGAACGAGTCAGACAAATCCCAGTTCTTTGACTTTGCAAATAGTGTAAATCTACGCGGGGCATCAGGGGAAATTTCCATTTATTATAATTCAAGGAAAATAGGAACACGAGGAGTTCCGGTGGGATATTACCAACTACATCAAAAGGCAATTTATCATTTCAACAAACAAAACTATGAGGTAAACTCCCTGATAAAATCTCAAAGCGGAGCGAGAGCATATCTTGTAAAATCATATGAAAAACAAAAGAGGACCATCCCGATAGTCAGAACTTCAATAATACAAACATCTGAAGGCAAAGCCATTCACAGGGAAATCAATGCGGATGGAAAAAAATTATCTCTACGCTATGGAATAATCTCCCTAGATAGGACCATCACGGGCTATATGAAAGGAAACTATAACGAAACGACAGACCAATATGAAATGCACAATAACAGTAACACATCATCTTGGAGAAATTTTCATTGGAAGTCAAAGCATTCAGCAGTTAGCATAACACTTCCTACGGAATTTATCTCAAAACACATCTCGGATTCAAAAAGTCCAATAGTCAACGACCCAAGAATTCACACCATATCACACGTGCTAGTGAATGCAAGCAAGATTCTGACAAAAGCAGAATCAAGTGACATTGACGTGTATTATGAAAAGGGAATAATCTACATTTATGACAATTCATCAGATGGATTTAACGGATGCAGCAAAATCATCTATGACGAATTTGAAAAGGTGCTCAACACATGCAAATCACTGGTAAATGACTGCGATTGTCCAACTGACAAAAACCAAAAAGAAGAAAAGAACTGGGGAGGATGTCCAAAATGCACATTTACCAAAAACTATTGTCAAACAAAAAATAAAGAACTCTCTAAAAAAAGTGCAAAGGAATTTTTTTCTGTGTTTTAGTTATTGTAAATTTAAAATTAATTTTTCAAGCAAACATGATTTTCATACATGACGATTTAGAAATCCCAGACTAAACAGAATAATGGCATGTGCAATGAATATACAATATAGAAAATGCACATGAGGATGGAATTTAAAACAAAAAGCACATTACGAAATGAAACTTTTGATTGAATTACTGTAATGTGTAATGAACATCACAAAATAATACTGTTCCATTAGGCAATGTTTTGGCAGTTATGCTGTGTCCAGATTCCAATCCCTTCCCACAAACGTAACATTCCACCTTGCTTACCGAAGATGAGATAGTTTGCGATTTGAGAACATGCATTTTCTGCATGATTGTTTGGTTTACCCCCTGCATGATGATCATTGTACGATCAACTAGACTATAAAGGTACCGTACTATACCGTAATCATTTCATGCCTAAAGAATTAACAATTTCAACCAAGACTAGACAGATCAGCATAATCTCATCAATTTAAATAATAAACCGCAAAAGTTTTGTTTATGGGTGGACATCTTTGGAAAGACGCAAGCAAAAGTAATACCTCTAGATTTATCTGAAAATCAATTTCAAATTTACAATAAAATTTCAAGAAACTATACGCACTCATTTCTCTTTGAATCTCTAACAGGTCCCGAAGTTCTGGCCGAAACATCAGTTATGGGGTTTGACCCAAAAATAATCTTCAGAGGATACTCAGACAAAGTTGAAATTATTGAAAATAAAAAAACCACAACCATTCAAACCACAAACCCGTTTGGTGAACTAAAAAAACTATTAGGGAAATCAGATGACCAAAGTTATCGATACTTGGGAGGAGCAGTAGGAGTAGTAAACTATGACGCAATCAGATTAGTAGAGAACATCAATGATTCTCACAATTCCCCACAGCCATTAATCGAATTTGGAATTTATGATGATGGGATTTTATATGACAAAATTCATGAAAAGCTATTCTACTTTTACCATGATGAAAACAGGTTTGACAAATTTGTTATGGGTGATGATGCGTTTGGCAACTTCCATGCAAGCAAGGTAACGCCAAACATGGATGAATCAAAATATTTAGAAATTGTAAACAAGGCAAAAAAATACATTCATGATGGAGATGTTTTCCAAGTAGTATTATCTAGAAAATTTGCCTTTGATACAAATGGAGACAATCTAACATTATACAAGACGTTAAGGAAACTTAATCCCTCACCATACATGTACCATCTAAAACAAGGGAACAAAACAATCATCGGGGCGTCACCTGAAATGCTGATTAGAATTACCGATGACAAAGTGGAGACATTCCCAATTGCAGGCACAAGAAAAATTACAGATGACGAGGAAAAAAACAAGGCATTATCTGAAGAACTAATCCATGACGAAAAGGAACTAGCAGAGCATACGATGCTCGTAGATTTGGGCAGAAATGATATCGGCAAGGTTTGCAAATATGGAACAGTTCATCCAGAATCACTAATGGAGATAAAGCGATTCAGTCATGTCCAACATATAGTTAGCCACGTGGTAGGCAATTTGGCACCTGAAAACGACATGTTTGATGCGTTTCAAGCAGTATTTCCTGCAGGAACAGTGTCTGGAGCACCAAAAGTTCGAGCAATGGAAATAATTGATGAATTGGAGACTGAGGCCAGAGGACCGTATGCAGGTGCCGTAGGATATTTCTCATACAACGGATGCTGTGACTTTGCAATTGCAATTAGAAGTATCTTCATAGAAAATGACAAGGGCTTTGTCCAATCAGGTGCAGGAATAGTATCAGATTCTATTGCAGCAAGTGAATTCAAGGAAACCGAACATAAAGCAGGAGCTATGCTTCAAGCTCTGAAAGAGGCGACAAATTGAAATTTCTAATTATAGATAATTATGATTCATTTGTGTACAACATTGCACAGTACCTAGGAGAACTTGGAGTAGAGTGTGAGGTCATCAGAAATGACAAGATCACAGTACAGCAAATTAAGGAAAAAAATTATGATGCAATAATCATTTCCCCAGGACCTGGAACACCTGAAGATAAAAAATACTTTGGGATATGCTCTGAAGTGATTAAAGACATCGGGCCGACCACTCCAATTTTAGGAGTATGCCTAGGACATCAAGGAATAATTGATGCATTCGGAGGTAAAGTTACAAATGCAGGATGCGTAAGACATGGAAAGACCAGTAATGTTGATCATTTAGAATCAAAACTATTTACAAACGTAAAGAATCCGTTTAGAGCAACCAGATATCACAGCTTGGTCGGAGACAAGACAGTAATTCCAGATGTGCTCAAAATCATAGCCACGGCAAAAGATGATGGAGAAATCATGGCAATTGAACATAGAGAACTTCTAATTCAAGGAGTACAGTTTCATCCAGAATCAATAATGACTGAAGATGGGAAAAAGATCCTAGGTAATTTCATCAATCAAGTCAAGGAGAGAACAAGATGATTACAGATGTTATTTCAAAACTGCAAGAAAAGACAGACCTCACATATGATGAGATAAACAAAGTCATGACAGATGTTCTATCGGGTAAAACTAATAATTCAGAAAATGCGGATTTTCTATCATACCTTGTAGACAAGGGAGAGACAGATAATGAACTGTTAGGAATGCTCGACAAAATGCAGGAATTTTCACTAAAAGTCGAGGCTAAAAATCAAGGAACACTCATCGACATGTGCGGAACCGGAGGCGATAAACTTCAGACATTCAACATATCCACAACGGCATCCTTTGTAGTAGCAGCAGCAGGCGGAAGAGTAGCAAAGCATGGAAATCGTTCAAGTTCAGGGATTTCAGGGAGTGCAGATATTTTTGAATATTTTGGATACGATTTGGATTCAGAACCAGTAAAAATTGCAGAGATTTTGCAAAAACACAACATCTGCTTTATGTTTGCACAAAAATTCCATCCAGCAATGAGACATGTCTCTACTGCGAGAAAACAACTTGGAAAAAGAACCACGTTTAATCTTCTAGGACCACTGTCAAATCCCGCAGGGGTAAAAAATCAGCTAGTGGGAGTATTCTCAATTGAATATTTAGACAGATTGCCATTATTGCTAAAAAGAAAAGGATCTGAAAATATCATGACAGTTCGTTCAGATGATGGAATGGATGAATTTTCCACAAGTGCAGTCAATCGCGTATGTATTTTGAAGAACGACAAAGTGCTAATGAATGCAATTGATCCTGAAGTATTAGGATTGCACAAATCAACACTGTCAGATATTCAAATTAGTACAAAAAAGGACGCGATAGAATCATTCGTTGGCGTACTAAACAATACTGCAAACCAAACAATGATTGAGACTACGGCATTAAATGCAGCCGGGGGATTAATCGTTGCCAATGTTTCTAAAAACTTTGAAGAAGCAGTAGAACTTGCACTGGATACAATAAAAAACGGCAAAGCATTTTCATTATTAGAAAAATTTGTACAAGACACGGGGGATATTTCAAAGCTAAAGGAGATCACTGATGGCTGAAAACATTCTACGGAAACTGGTAAAGAACTCCCAGATGGCAATTGATGATGGAGTCTATGATGTTGATGTAAATTTGGAAAAATCATCAAAAGACTTTCTACACGCAATTAGAACAAATCCTCATGCAACATTACTTACAGAGGTAAAATTTGCATCGCCATCACTGGGCAAAATCAGGACACTGGCAGATCCAGTAAGCATCGCAAACCAAATGATTGCAGGAGGCTCAAAAGCACTCTCAGTTTTGACCCAGCCGCACCTGTTTCATGGCTCTCCGGAGTATTTCATGAAAGTAAGAGAAGCAGTGGATGTTCCAATGCTTATGAAAGACATCATGATTGATAGAATTCAAATCGATGCTGCAAAGAAAATCGGGGCAGACTATATGTTGATAATTCAATCACTTTATGATCAAAAATTCCTCTCAAACATTGATGACTTTATTGACTATGGTCACAAACAAGGATTACAAATTTTACTCGAAGTGCATACAAAACAGGAATTAGAAAATGCACTAAATACAAAAGCAGATCTTATCGGGATTAATAATAGAAATCTAGACACTCTAGAAATTCAACTTAAAACCACAGAGACCATCCTTTCAGGAATTGAAAAATCAAGACCCATACTTTCAGAAAGTGGAATTAACACACCTGAAGACATTCAATATCTAAAAAAATGCGGAGCAGATGCATTTTTGATAGGTTCAAGCATAATGAAAAGTGACAACATTGAAGAACAAGTAAAAAGATTGGTGAATGCGTATTGAAATATCCTAAAAATGGCAGATTTGGCGAATTTGGTGGAAAATATATTCCTGAAACCCTGGTTCCAGCAATTGAAGAACTGGAAGAAAACTATCTTAAATTTAAAAATGATAAAAAATTCAAAAAAGAATTAGACTACTATCTCAAAGTCTATGCAGGAAGACCAACACCGCTGTACTATGCAAAAAACCTATCTGAAAAAATTGGCGGTGCCAAAATCTATCTAAAACGAGAAGACCTACTACACGGAGGAGCTCATAAAATCAACAATACATTGGGTCAAGCTTTACTTGCAAAAAAGATGAACAAGAAGAGAATCATTGCCGAAACTGGTGCAGGTCAACACGGAGTTGCAACTGCAATGGTATGCGCAGCATTGGGAATGAAGGCAGAAGTGTACATGGGATACAGAGACACAATCAGACAGAAACAAAACGTATTCCGAATGAACATGCTTGGATGTGAAGTTCACCCGGTAAAATCAGGCTCAAAAACCCTCAAAGACGCAATTAATGAAGCAATTCGCGACTGGATTACAAACGTAGAGAACACGTATTATTTGCTAGGTTCAGCAGTGGGCCCTCATCCATACCCTGTAATGGTAAGAGACTTTCAAAGTGTAATTGGAAATGAGATAAAATCACAGATGAAAAAAATCAACAACAAAACGCCAGATACTGTAATTGCATGTGTCGGCGGAGGTTCAAATGCGATTGGAACATTTTATCCACTAATAGATTCCAATTCAGAAATTATTGGAGTAGAGGCCGCAGGTCACGGATTAAAATCCAAAATGCATTCAGCGACATTATCTATAGGGAGCAAAGGAGTTTTACATGGAATGATGACATACTTACTACAAGACAAAGAAGGTCAAGTTACAGAGACTCACAGTATTTCAGCAGGACTAGACTATCCCGGAGTTGGTCCTGAGCATTCATACTATAAAGACGCTAAACGAGTAAAATATCACTCGGCAAAAGATGCAGAAGTAATTGATGCGTTTCTATTGCTAACTAGAACAGAGGGAATCATTCCAGCTTTGGAATCATCCCATGCAATTGCAGAAGCTGTAAAAGTTGCAAGAAAGAGTAAGAAATCAGAAACCATAGTTGTTACACTTTCAGGGCGAGGAGACAAAGACATCGAGGAAGTGCAAAATTATTTGAATAAACATGACAAGAATTAAAGAAAAGTTTGCAGAATTGGAAGGGGAAAAGCAAAAGGCCTTGATAGCATACATCATGACAGGATTTTCAAATGAAAACGCAACCATCTCAACAGTAAGAGGGTTGGTCAAGGGCGGAGTAGACATTATTGAATTAGGATTTCCATTTTCAGATCCACTGGCTGATGGACCTGTAATTCAAAATGCCAGCACCATATCTTTAAAAAAAGGAACAAAAATTGCAAAATTTTTCAGCATTGTAAAAAAGATTAGAAAAGAAACAGACACCCCATTAATCCTAATGACTTACACCAACATTCTATATCAAAAGGGATATGCAAAATTCATTTTGGAGGCTAAAAAAGCAGGAATTGACGGATTTATTCTTCCCGACATGTCAATTGAAGAATCAAAAGAATATCTAGAAGCGGCTAAAAACAAGACAGATACGATATTTCTAATATCTCCCAATACCAGTAATACGAGAATTCAAAAAATATCCAAAACATCATCAGGATTTTTGTATCTTGTTGCAGTATTTGGAACAACGGGTGTAAAAACTGGAATTAAAAAATACACGCTTGATGCAATAAAACAGGTCAAGAAACAAACCAAAGGAAAAATTCCAATAGGAATCGGATTTGGAGTATCAACACCAGAGGATGTAAAAAAATACATCAAGGCAGGAGCGGATGCAGTAATTGTGGGTAGTGCATATCTGAAACTAATTGAGAAAACGCCTCAAAACAAACTGGAATCAAAAATTGCATCATTTACAAAAAGTCTGAAAAAACAAACAATTCTCTAAAGAAACGTCAAGTTGGCGGTCAAGTGTGCAAACTTTCATGGAGGGGAACTCTATTTCAGTAATGACCGCCAAACTAGATGTTCTCGCCATACAATGCATTTAGAAAAATAAAACAATGACGGTATCAAAACCTAAAATTTATTTGAAATGCAGATAAATTATTCACAATTGCAAAGATCATAACTATCTAAACATCGAGAGTTTTGAGCGAGTTAAAAACAACATTGAGATGATACCGATACTCAGAATACTGATAGCCAAAAATCCAAATTCCGGAATTACCTTTGTACCCATAATTTTGATTTCTTGAGAATCAACAGTTATTGGAATTATCAGTTTAGTTCCAGAAGAAGTATATTCAGATTCAAATTCTGACATCACCCCATCAACAAATACAGCATTTGGATTTTCAATTAAATTAGAAGGTAGAATAAATGTGATATCATCATTTTCACTGGTTCCTGAAATTCTAAAAGTCAAGCTTTTCTCATCAGGGCTAACATGAACTGCATTTTGCAAATTTGTATCAAGAATATACTTTACTTCAAAGCCTAAACCATCATCACTATATCCAGAACCCACACTATCTATTGATTGAACATTGCCAAGACTTGGCACAACATGGATAACCCCATTCATCCAAGGATGAAGACTGCAATAATAGTAAAAATCCCCAAGATCATCAAAATCCCTAGTATAATATTCATCGGCAGTAAAAAATCCACTATCAAAAATCCCATCTTCATCATCTTTAACAGGCAACACATCGTCTGCCGTTTGGCTAATTGATGTTACCGTATGAAACGCAGTGTCCGCATTTTGCCAAGTTATTGAGTCGCCAGGAGAAATGGTAATTATTCCAGTAGTCACCCCCGTGGATTTTTCAGACCAAAAGAATGGAGCACCAGGATCTGAAGCACCTGTTGGAATTTTGATCTCATATGTGGTTTCAGCAAAAGCCAAACTGGCATATCCTGCAACAAATAGAACCAACAAAGGCAAAAGGTAAACTCTCATATCATAACAAATCAATCACTACTATTTCAACTACCAATGATCGACAAAACATACAAAAACTAGATACTCATTTGTTTAACGTGCAGACAAAGTTAATTTTTGTCACAGGTGGTGTGATGTCCGGCCTTGGAAAGGGCGTAACAACTTCATCGATTGCAAAATTATTACAATTAGCAGATCAAAAAATCTCATGCATCAAGATAGATCCATATCTTAACTACGATGCCGGAACAATGAATCCAGTAGCTCATGGCGAAGTTTTCGTAACAGATGACGGAGGAGAATGTGACATGGATATTGGAAACTATGAAAGATTTCTAAATCAGAACATTCCAAAAAGCCACAACATTACAACTGCACAGGTCTATTCCTCAGTAATTGAGTCCGAAAGAAAGGGAGAATATCTCGGAGCATGTGTTCAGATCATACCTCACGTAACTGATGAAATCAAGAATAGAATTACAAAAATTGCAGAAGAGGAAAAACTAGACTTTTTAATTGTAGAGTGCGGAGGAACCGTGGGAGACATCGAATCACTTCCATTTCTAGAGGCATTAAGACAAATGAGAGCGGAAGAAGGGCCAGAAAATGTAGTTTTTGTTCATGTAACATTAGCACCATCTTTAGACGTGGTTGGAGAGCAAAAGACAAAACCTACACAGCACAGCGTCCAAGAATTAAGAAGAATTGGTATCCAGCCAGACTTTTTGGCAGTTAGATGTACATTGCCATTGGAAGAGAAGACAAAGAAAAAAATTGCGATGTTTACAAATGTCGCACCGAAAGACGTCCTATCATGCCATGATGCAAAATCAATTTTCGAGGTTCCTCAAATGCTGTACGACCAAGGAATCATTGATTCAATATTTAGAAAGTTTGGAAAAGTTGGAATGGTCAATGCATCAGGGAATTGGGACAAGTGGAATAAAATTGCCCAGAACATGGTTAATCATGAAAATTACAAAATAAAAATTGCAATGATTGGAAAATATGTAACATTAACTGATAGTTATGTAAGCGTGAATCATGCACTAAAACATGCAGGTGCACAAATGGGCAAATCAATTGACATTGATTGGATAGATTCAGAATCAATTACGGATTACAACGTACTATCAAATTATGATGGAATTCTAGTACCAGGAGGATTTGGGACAAGAGGATCAGAGGGAATAATTCAAACTGCAAATTATGCAAGGGAGAAAAACATCCCATATCTTGGAATATGTTTTGGATTCCAGCTAGCGGCAATTGCATTTGGACGAAACGTGTTAAACCTAGAGGATGCAAATTCTACAGAGATAAAACAAGACGCAAAGAATCCAATTATAGATTTACTTCCAGAACAGAAAGATGTTTCAGATATTGGAGGCTCACTTCGATTGGGAGCCAATAATGTAATAATTAAAGAGAACACAAATGCCAAGAGAATCTATAACACATCAACAGTCAGCAAGCGTCACAGACACAGATATGAGGTCAACCAAAAATATATCCCTCAATTTGAAAAAAATGGGTTGATATTTTCAGGAAATAGTGATGAAGGTAAGAGAATGGAAATACTGGAAATCCCATCTCACAAGTTCTATCTCGGAGTGCAATTTCATCCAGAATTTAATAGCAGACCAGGTTACCCTGAAGAAGTATTTTCAGCATTCATCAGAGCGTCATCTGGGAAATAATTCCGATGTGGGAAATATCCAAAAAAGGATCAACCATACAACTGAAAGAATCAACATGGACCGGCAGTATTATAAAAAATGAATCCTAGTCATTCGATTTTAGAAATTTCATAGATCTTCTGTCTTGCGTCTCGAATTGAAACTTTCTTTTTAACATAACCCTTTTTGAGCAAATGACTTAGTGCCAGTCTAACAGTCCTATCAGGAAGTAATGTTTTGTTTGCAAGATCTTTTTGAGTTAAAGCACCTTCATACTCCAAAGTTTTCAATAAGAGTTTGGAGCTTGGGGGCATGCTAAGAAGCTCTTCAGCAAGATGAACCTTTTTTGCAAGAGCAGATATTGCAGTTGAATCCTTTTTGAGCCGGATAATTTGTGCAGGAGGGAAAAATTGAGTGCACTCCACAGTCTTCTTTACTTTGTATCTATCCAAACCATCTAAAACCACCTCACAGTGTAACCGTGCGGATATATCATCAATCTCAATGGAGCTATCATTTGAAACAATGATAGGCCTACGGGTAACATCAAGAGAATTCACAGAAATGATTTCAAACACCGCAGAATCTTGAAACAGTACAGGCCCACCTGCAGACATTGAATACGCTGACGAACCAATAGGAGTAGATACAATTATTCCATCACTGTTATCATGCCACACCTCATCACCATTGACTCTCAAAGTATGTTCCATCAGCATTGCACTCTTTGATGAAAATACAGCAACATCATTTAACACGGGATAGACATTTTTTCCATCAATTTTTACACCCAGTCTAGGCACATGTTCTACTGTATAGTTTTGTTTTTTTAATACATTGACATGGGATGCGAACTCTCTTAGCTCAATTTGAGCTAAAAAGCCACTTGCTTCGCCTTCACTGATTCCCAATACAGGCAAAGTTGAATCAAAAGTTCGATGAAAATAATTTCTGACCCCCTTATCTCCTCCAAGGACAATTATACAATCAGCTTGCTTACTCTTAGATTTGGATATTGGAAATGAACTAATTCCAGATTCATCAAGAATTTTTTTAATTGTCTTTGCAGCAAATTCCGCACTATCAGAACCGTGAATACCTATTTGCATAGAAGAAACAGTCAATTTAGTATAATAAAAGAATATTTGATTTTCTGGGTGTACAATGTCCTATTTGAAGCCAAAATAAAATTAGAAAATTAAATCATTGCTTTGTAGGATCTCTACTCAATATATTCAAAACGTGTTCAATAATCTGTTTTTCACCGCCTTCGTGGACATTTTGTCTTACTGCATCTGAACCTAGACTAACAAAAATCAAGTTATCATCACACAAAGGAAACGTAATTCTAGATATTTTTTCAAATTTGGCAACAGCATACAAACCACGTCCAATTTTTGGAATCAATTCATTCCTACCTTTCCATGCGATAGACGCTCTTTTCAATGATGCAGCAGTTTCCTCAGCAGACAGGTAATTTGTAATTCCTTCTCTATGACTAGTTGCCAAAATATTTCCATCGCTATCAGTAATCAAACTATGTCTAATGTTAACATCTGAATCCATAATCTTCTTCAAAAGAACCGTAAAATCCATCGCATATGTTAACACAAAATATTATTTAAGTTCATTTACGAATTTCAAGAATAATTCTGTGTCACGGAATCTGCTCTAATGTTCCGAGAGAAAATTTAAAAATAATTACAAATCTCGAAATTTAACTAGATTGTAAAAATAAGATGCATTGTTTTCAATTGTTCCCTTTTTTGGAATTTTTTGCAAGCCTACATTCTTTGATTCCAATGCTGCTTGAGCAGCACCGCCAGCAAAACACAATGCCCATAAAAAGTCTGTTTCTTTGAGCATTGTACAAGTAAAAGCAGCACAAAAAATATCACCAATGCCAGTTGTATCGTAGATGTTCTGATTGGGCAACATTATAGAATAAATTTTATCTTTTACCAGTAATGAGACGTTGCTTTTATCAGTAAACAACACATGCTTAATTCCCTTTTTCTGTAATGCCAACATCATTTCATCATTAGTTCCATTTACAATCTGACTTGATTCATCAGGATTTACCTTAATTGCATCCACATGGGTTAAATCAAGATCAGTCTTTTCTAAGAATACATTATTTTGAGAATCTTTACGCCTTAAAAATCCCTGAGGATCAACAAAGAGGAAATTAGAATCAGCCTTGATTTTTTTATATGTCTCATCAGATATCTCGTGATAAATTGGATTTAGAAGGTGAGCATCGGCAGTACCTTGAGAGAGACTAATTTCTTCGCATTCATTTTCAAGTTTCAAGGTTCTATCAGAACCAGTTATCGAGATGGCAAATTTGGTAGTATTTTTTTGAGATTCCGAATCTATAAGATTGATTTTGTCATCATTCAGGTATTGTTTTGGAAAATCTGGACCAAACTTTGTGTACAAATCTACATCAAACTTGAATTGTCTGGCAGTAAGACTAGAATAACAGGCAGACCCTCCAACTTGTTCATAGTCGGCGCCATCAATTGTAATGGTGTCAATTGCACAATGGGAAAAAACAGCTAGTTTCATTTCTATTGATTCTGATCAGCATGGATTTAGTTTTTTGTATTTTTTTAGCAACACATTCCTCGCAAAGCATCTCACCGTGAACAATTGTCAATTCTACACCAGATCTAAAACAAGTGTGACAAAGACCACGCATGATATATCAATTGAATTTCTTCAATCTAGGATTAAAACATGAGCATTTTTATCCAAAAATACAGGCATAAAATAATCAATTTTTATCAAAATTCTACAAGAACATAGATCAAGAAAAGCCTACTTATTCATCAAATTTAGATATGAATGAGTTTATCAATAATCAGTAACAAGGAAATGTTCCTCTTTGTGAGTAAAATTGTGCTTCATCTAGAAGTGAATTAGGATGTAGATTTGTGGAAAAATATTATGGTTCAAATTCAGTCGGGAGCACGTTGTGCTGGGGATATAGTTAGAGAGTAAGAAAGTGTACCCACGTGGAAATAAGAAATAACATCTGGAAAAAGATTTTATAGAAAAAACTATGTCTTGAAAAAATATGTCAATTCGGCATTGAATTATCTTTTAGATAACTCTGATTTTCATTTCAGTCTGATCGAAACAACTGATTCTTCTAGAACGCATCACATATCAAAGACAAAAGACTAGCAAAATAATGGCAAGATCATAAAGTATTCTACTCAAGCAGTAAGTCCATACAGATTTAAATTTATTTTATTAAAAATAAATGTATTAAACTAAAAATTTAACATTCTTTAGGGGTCTAGTTTTCATTTTATCTTCTCATCCCAACTGATCTTGTAGGAGAATATCCAATTTAATTTCTTGATTGAAGATGTGATGGTGCGAGGTAGTAACAAATTTCTAAGCAATTGCTTGATGGGATTAGATGTAGTTATCAAACTTCCAGTTTGCTGGGAAATTTTCACTATATTTTCAGTTCTCTTTTTTCGTAACTTTTCAAATTTTACAAATGCATTGTTTGATTCAGGTATGTCTCGCAGACACTTTGCAAGTACAATTGCATCCTCCATCGCCATTGCCGCACCTTGCCCAATATATGGAGAAGTGGCATGTGCAGCATCTCCAATTAAGCAAACAGAATTCCTATGCCACGTTGGAAGATATGGGATGTCATAGAGGGGAATTCGTACATGTTTATTATTTCCAGATTTGATTGAATCTAGCATACGAGCATGATCATCCTTGTGCAATTCAGATAATTTTTTAGTCCAGTTTCCAGGAGACATTTTCTTGAATTCTTCCAGAGTGTTTTCAGGACATGGGACATTGGTCCACCATATGGTACGACTATCAGAAAATGTCAAGGTGCCAGAATACGCTTTTCGTCCAAAAGTCATATGAAATGCGTTAGGTAAAAGATCGAATTTTTTGTAAATTCCCAGATCCACACCTGTCCAAATATTTCCGCTGTATGTGGGCAAGGGAGAATTGGAAAGAACGATGTTTCTTGTTTTAGAAAAAGGTCCGTCACAACCAATCAGTAAATCACCTTCTATCTCAGTGCCATCTTCAAAAATTGCAATCACTTTATCTGGTTCTTCTTGTATGTCCACAAGTTTCTTCTCAAAATTAATCCTGGTTCCATTTGAAACAGCTTTTTCCTTTAACTCTTGTACCAAATTACTTCTATGTACTATGATACCGTCATCTAGATTGTGCTTTTCTAATTCAGATACCATATCTGGAATTTTAAGCAATCTTCCGTCATGTTTATAAAAATAAGCATTGGGTGAATTGTCTGTTTTTATCTTTTCAAACACACCAAGTAGTTTCAACGCACATATGGCGTTTGATGTCAAAGACAAAATACCAAAATTGGGCGTTGTCTTGGTTGCCTCAAAAATTTCAGAGTCAATTCCAACATGTTTTAACGCAATGGCAAGTGCAGGTCCGGCAATACCGCATCCGATGATCACTGCTTTTCTTTTCTTTTTTTCTTCATTCATTTTTTTACACATATTTTCTTGCCTTCATCCTTTTAATTTTCTCTTGCAATAACATACACCCTTGAATTAGAGTTTCAGGTCTAGGTGGGCAACCTGGAACATAGACATCAACTGGAATCACTCCATCAATTCCTGGAAGCACATTGTATGAATCAAAATATAGTCCTCCAGTAATTGCACAAGCCCCCATAGCAATCACATATTTGGGCTCCGGCATTTGGTCATAAATTAGTCTTAATCGTGGCACCATCTTTCTTGTTACAGTTCCCTGAACTACGATCAGATTACATTGCCTAAGTGATCCAAATGCCTCCAGAATTCCAAATCTCTCAACGTCATATTTGGGGCTTGTTGCTGCGCCAAATTCAACACTGCAACAAGCAGTCTCAAGATGAACAGGCCAGAGTGACCATGCTCTACTCCAATTAATTGCATATCCAAGAAGTTTGTCGACTGCTTTTTCTAAAATATCGCCAATTTTTCCAAGAAAAACATTGACATTTTGAGGAGTGATTAGATCTTTTAGCACCTTTTTCTCACACATACTAGACATGATTATGATATAAATCAGTCGGTCAACCGACCGAGAATTTAATTTAATGGTTAATAAGATGACCAATACAAAATAAATCCAAGAGTCATCATACAATATCAAGAAATGAAAAATGCAGTTAAAAATGGAGCAGTAAAACCGCTGACTGAAATTCAACAAAAAATAATCCAGACTGCATCAAAAAAATTTGCAAAGAATGGTTTTCAAAAGACTTCTTTGAATGAAATTGCAACGTCTGCCAAAATTAGCAAGGGTACCTTGTTTTATCATTATCCTAGCAAAGAAGATCTTTTTTTTGTAGCACTTAGTCAAAGCATCGATCTGGCTTTCAAAGAAGAGTTTGAATTTTATGCAAAACATGGTTTTAAGTTATTTCAAAAATACAAGAATCTGCGTGAGGATCTGAAAACATACTATGACTTGAGAATGGCAAAACCACTTCTGATTGAGAGATTATGGCTAGAAGGGGTACTGGAATCAGAACACAATCCAAAACTCCAACAGATGTTATCTGAAAAGGATGACGAAATTGTAACAACAATGACTGAAATGCTCAAGGCAGCTAGGAATCAAATCGGACTACTTGAAGGGTTTAGTGAAAAAGATATTTTTGACATTGCACGGGGTTTGGCCACATTTCTAAGAGGAACATTCCTGTACAAGATCATGAAAAAGAATCCTGATTCAATAAAAGACATGTGGGTACAAACAGTTTATACAATTTACACTTCAAAAAGATAGTTTGATGAGAAATATAGAATTGAGTATAGCAAGAAACATTGTTCTTGTTTCATTTTATTTTTTTGTCCCACTCTACACTATATCCAAAAAAGAATTTTGCCATGCGATTGAAGATAAATGGAGCATACATAATTTCATCATCAGATTTCTGAATTTCTTCCTAATTGGGCTAGTTAGAAAATAATTTTCACCAGTACTGCGTGCAATTTTTGCTATTTTTTCTACCCGTTCTTTACGTAACTATTGGAATTTTTCAAGGTATTTTGTGTATTTTTTATATCTCTAAGGCATTTTGCAAGCACAATTGCATCCTCCATAGCCATTGAGGCATCTTGTCCTGCGTGTGGCGATATTGCATGCGCTGCATCACCAATTAGGCACACATTATTCTTATACCAAGTTTTAATTGAGGGCATTTCATATATCGGGAATTTTAGAATTTTATATACAAAAAAATTTAATTATATATTATTTTGACGAATTCCAATGACTTTAACAAAAAAACTTGCAACATCTATTACGATGTTTGCATTGTTAGCTGTTTTTGTAGCACCTACAGTTTCGTTTGCAGAACATGGGGAACCTCATTACAACGTGCAATTCGTTGCATTTGAAGATGTGAATGATGATGGAGTTCAAGGCTTTAATGAACTAGGAATTGAAGGAGTTACAGTAAATCTCAACAATTCTAATATTGGGGTTAGTACCACATTGAGCACTGATGCCAATGGGTTTATTCAATTTGAGAATTTTCCTTCTGGTTTAGCAGTTATGAGCATAGTTGACTTCCCATCAAATCTTGTGTTTGCAACAAACACATTTCCATTCCCGGTAGATGTGGATGTGGATGATGATTTAACTTGGCCAGCAGCTGGTTTCCTTCAGGAAATTTCACCTCCAAATGATACAACTCCACCAGTTATCACAGTAATTCCAAATGATAATGGTGATGTTGACTTTGATGTGTTGATAGGAGAACTATATGTTGAATTTGGTGCGACTGCCACAGATGATATTGATGGATTAATTGATTCAGAAAACATCATAATTACAGGATTTGTTGATACAACTTCTTCTGGAATGTATGTTATTACGTACACAGTATCTGATGCTGCTGAAAATGAGGCATCTAATTCTAGAACTGTGACTGTGTTGACACAACAGCAAGCATTAGATAAAATAAAGCAAGAGATCGATGATGCAGTAGCAAATGGCGACAGTGATGGAGGGGATTCGGAAGAAAATTCTGATG
>CAJQMY010000014.1 GCA_905479565.1 uncultured Candidatus Nitrosopumilus sp. | reverse complement strand
ATAAATTACCACGTTATATTCAGGTTAATTCAACTTTGGAATTCACTAGGCTCGTTTGCGCACTAGAGCGTGCACCACGTGTTTCTTTTTTGCATGATTATGATGGAAAAAAAATTTTATCTGTACAAATGGATGTTTTAAAAGAAAAACCAATTGTATACTATACTCCTCTTCAAAATAACGGCCATTATCTTTGTTATGGGCTAAAAGGTGGTAAAGAAGAATCAGAAATTGTTAATACTACTTCAGACGCTAGTAGACTTTATTCTCCAATCGTTAGGATCAAATCACTACCTAAAACATTACAACCTGGCAATGGTACTTTGGACAGGTATCAACCAATTCAATTAGAAGATATGTCCAGTCTGGCAAAACTTACTTGGGGAATTGAAGAGATTCCGTTCCCGTTATTCTTATTCCCTCATAATAACAAATGGCTAATTGGAGTTTTTATGAATTTCAATGATGAAGGAACGTCTTATTTTTGTCATGTGGTGTTAGATTCAGATCCACAAAATCCCTTTTTAAAATTCTCAACTACTAATGGAACACAACCAACATTCGTAAAAAATCCATCTGAACATGGATATTCTTATATTAAAATAATAAAATTGAAAGACACTCACCCATTAGTAGATTATGGCCACCTTCAAAATTAGACTCTCACAGATATCTAAAACAAATGGCAAAGTAATTCTTGCTAACGATTATGATCTTTCTGTTAAAAACTTGGAATCAAAAACAATTCAAAACATAAAGCAACTACATCCATTCCTATGTGGAATTAAACTAAATTTTCATTTGCTTTTACCACTAAGTGGAAAAGAAATTCAGAAAATTAACAAAATTGCGCATGGATATGGGTTACAAACTATTGCTGATATCAAACTCAATGATATCGGAAATACTAATAGAGTAACCACTGAACATTTGTGGAATTTGGGATTTGATGCAGTTATCGCAAATCCGATTATGGGTTTTGATAGTCTAAAAAATCTAGTAGAATCTGCTCACAAAAATAGTAAGGGTGTTATCACATTATGTCACATGAGTGCACCTGAGGCTAAATTGTCATATGATATGGAAATTAAAATGGGTAAAAAACAACAATTATACCAATTATTTTTGAATTGGGCTTTGACTGCAAAGGTTGATGGAATTGTGGTAGGAGCTACATTTCCAAAAATTATTCAATACTGTTCTAAACAAGC
The DNA here is from genome assembly GCA_905479565.1 of uncultured Candidatus Nitrosopumilus sp. Taxonomy (GTDB): domain Archaea; phylum Thermoproteota; class Nitrososphaeria; order Nitrososphaerales; family Nitrosopumilaceae; genus Nitrosopumilus. Next base: position 17,136 of record CAJQMY010000014.1, on the reverse strand, counting down.
AGGAAAAGATTTGAGTATTTTTTCTCCAGGTGTTGGTACTCAAGGTGGTAGTGCAAATGAAGTAATTTCATCTGGAACTAATTATTTGATTGTTGGAAGAACGATTCTAAATTCTAAAAATCCTACACAAGTTGCAAAAGAATTACAATCACAGAGTTTTGGAAAGTAACATTTGTGCTTTCGTTAAAACTGTTTTTGCATTGCCAAAAGTAGTTTTTTCTATTGCAGTGTTATAATCCATCCACGTATAGTTTAGATGCTCATGAGATATTTCTATATTCTTGGTATTTGTTTCAGCTAAGAAAAACACAACTTTTTTATGAACTAATTCTCCTTGATATTGAAAATTATATTCGATCCATTCTTCAAAATTGTCTAAAAATTTCACATCTATAATTCCAGTTTCTTCTTTTGTTTCTCTTATGGCTGTTTCATGAATTGTTTCATCTTTTTCCATTTTACCTTTAACAAAATCCCAATGTCCTGAAGGATAATATAAAAGTAAGAATAAATTTTTAGGTCCTTCTTTTCTAAATAATACAATTCCTGCAGATGTTTCTTCAATCATTTTCCTAATCTTCTTTTCCTTTCTTGATATGTTCTAATTGCCCTCATTAAATCTATTTTTCTAAATTCTGGCCAAAAAATGTCCATAAAGACTAATTCACTATAAGCACTTTGCCACATCAAAAATCCACTTAATCTCTTCTCTCCTGAAGTCCTTAGTACCATATCTGGTGATGATTGTGGTAAATATGATGTGTAGAGATTTGACTCAATTTCACTTTTGTTTATGTCTTCTACATTAAGAGAACCATTTTTTATCTTACTTCCAATTTTTTTTACTGCATCAACTAATTCATTTTGTCCTCCATATGCTAATGCGATATTTAGAAAATGTTCATCATAATCTTTTGTAGCGTCATCTAATTGTTTTAAAACTTTTTTAATTGATTCAGGTAAAAGCTCTATTCTTCCAATCCCTTTTACCCTCATTTTGCTTCTATGGATTCTTGGATCATTCAATAATTTCTCTAATCTCATTTGAATTAATTCATAGAGATGTCTTAATTCATCATCATCTCTATCAAGATTTTCTGCAGAAAGTGCATACAAAGTGACAATCTTGATATCAAACTCTTCACACCAATCAAGAAGATTCTCTACTGCATCTGCCCCCTTCCAATGACCTTTTTTTGGCATTGAAAGATGTCTTTTAGCCCATCTTCTATTTCCATCTAAAATCAATGCTACATGATTAGGAATATCTCCATTTTGAATTTCACTTTCTAATCTTTTTCCGTATATCTTATAAAGTCCTGAAAGATGAAAAACTAAATCTTTGATTTTGCTAATATCTACTCCCCATTTGATAATCTATACTTGATAGGAGATATCAGTGTTTTTCATAAATTTGAATTATCATTTCATTTTTAAATAAATTTAGTCTGAAATCATTTCTTGATCTTTATGCTTTCTATATTTTTTAAAGAGAATTGTAGCTGAGATTAGCGTTACTGCTAATCCTCCCAGCAGTGGTGGAATTAGAGTAAAAGAAGGCTCATCATAGATCATGATATTAGTAAATTGCAACATAGTTGGATAAAGTGCACCCAATACAATGATTCTCAAAATATCACTAATTTGTCTTGGAATTCCTCCAATCCAATTACTTAGCAATGTACCTGCAAATATTGAACCTAACCCAATCCATAAAATTGGTAATATTCCAGATATGAATTGTCCTACGATTACTTTGTCTGTAATTATTAAAATTAATTGTGTATTTGTTTCAATTAATTCTGTATCGACTGCACCAATTCCAGCTGGCACTGATGAAAGAATTAGTAATACACCTGCAACCATTGTAAACATTCTGATAAAACCCATTGGTGTTGGCTTTGACCAACTTGACCAGACTTTATCAATATCAAATGCTCTGATTAAAAATGCGCCGCCCAAAATACTTACTAATACTGCAAATATTTCTGCAGTATAGCCAAACACTGTTGCAACTCCACCAATTAATAAAAGAATTCCTGGAACTCCTAAAAAGAATTTTGAATATTTTGAATCATATGCAAGCATTTTAAGATATTTTCCAAAAACTGCATACGAATATTCTACACTTCTGCTTACTTTCATTACTACACGTTGTACAGATACTACTGGAAGTACATTTTGAATTACTGGTATGACACTTTCGTCATCTTCACCATCAGACACAATAACTGCTCCATTTGCAGAAAATTTTTCTAAAACCTTTCTTGTTTCTACTAAAATTTTTTCATCAGCTTGAACTCCTCTATCTTTAACTCCTGCTACAGTTACAACTTCAACTTGGTATCCTTTACTGATCAAATCTTCATATGTTTTGATTGCTGCAAAAATTGAATTTGAATCTGCATCTTCTGGATCTTCTAATGCCAATCTCTGTGCTGCCTCAATACATGCATCTCTCCCGACAACAGGTGTAATGATACCTGCTTTCTCACCCACATCGTTATCTCTGTCAATACAAATTACTAGTAATTTATTGGCAGTTGATGCATTAACGTCCTTTTCAACTTTATCTGTTCGTTGAGACATCCTATTCTTTTTACAGAATTACCTTTTAACGATTTCTAACATCTAATAGTAGTAAAATTTGGTTTTTAAGGCTAGGCCGGTCTTGATTGATCAGATATTTTTACAAATTCTCTAGATTCAGATTTTAGCATATCTATTTTTTCTAAAGTTTCACTCATTTCATCTTCAGTACTTCCATTTTCAATCATTTTAGCTAAAACCTTGGTTTCTATGATATACGAATTAAATAATTTTAAAGCTTCCATGTAATTGATATAACTTGTTTGCCATTCTTCTGATGGTTTTGATGTTACAAATTCACTTATTTGCGTAGTTACTTGAGATGATGTGATTTTAGTTACTGAAATATACTCTTGCGATGAAATTTTCCCGGTTTTTAAATTTTCATATTCAATCTCAATTGATTCTTCTAAAATTTTATGAATATTTTTAACTCCATCTAAATAATTTCCATAATCTGATACGACAAAAGTTGTTTTAACATCTTGAGGAATAATCCATAATGAAAAACTTGCACTTGTAATTGCAACTAAAATTATTATAGTTACAGCTATTCCTTTTTTTGATGCCATTTTGTAATTTTACTAATAGGGAGTTTATAATTGGTAATAATTAATGAAATCCCTATTTATCAAATAAACATTGGAAAAACATGATTTTTAAGAATGCTATTGAGGTTTTTTTAAATGGCAGAATTTTTTTATAATTAGTCACAAAATAGCTATTTTGATGCCTAAAAAAATTTACGTACATCTAGTCTATAGTGAAATAATTTTCACAGCCTCTGCCTAAATACCACAAAGTTTGACAAATTTCATAATGGTTCAAGCATATTGCGTAAAATGCAGAGCGAAAAGGGATATCAAAGATCCCCAAGAAACTACACTAAAGAATGGACGTCCTGCCGTAAAAGGCACATGTCCAACATGTGGTACAAACGTCTTCCGTATAGGAAAGATGGAATAGCCTCACACAAGGTCCACACGATTTCTCTTTTTCAAAACCCATATAGGGTCAACTATGCATCATTTTTTAGTGACTAAATCAGACTACGAAAACCTACTCAAACGTATTCAGGATAAACTAGGTGATACTAACAAGGAATCCAAAACTAGATTTGAGCTTCCAATTGTTGATGTAATGTGGGAGGGGCAAAAGACCTTTTTAAGAAATTTTTCAGAATTTCCAAAGATTTTACGAAGAGATCCCGACAAAGTTTTACAATATCTTTCAAAAGAATTTGCAGTTCCGGCAGAAAGACTTGGTGATAAGGCAATGTTTGTTGGCAGAAGAGCTCCTGACGATTTTACAAGATTATTCCAAATTTATGTAAAAGACTATCTTGAATGTCCAACATGTAAAAGTCCTGATACAAAAATTTTAAAAGAAAATAGAATATCATTTCTAATCTGTGAAGCATGTGGAGCAAAATCTACTTTGAAAGGTAAATATGCGTAATGCAATTTTCGATAAGAATTATAAATTATCAAAAACAATCCATGCTCAATATTTGTGATGCTGAGTTGTTGGGGAAAAAAATCATTGAAGGTGATCTGACGATGCATATTAGTGAAAATTACTACGGTGAAAGATTTGTTGAACAAGATGAAGCCAAATCTTTATTGAATAATTCTTCAATAATTAACATGGCGGGGAAAAAAACTATATCGTTAGCTCTAGAACTAGGCATTGGTACTGAAAAGGCTGTTAAGATAGTTTCTGATGTTCCATTTTTAATTATATTTAATATGTAAAGTTGATTGATTTGATTTTTACTTTACAAACTTTTTTAGATTTTAATGATAATCTTTTTTATCTGGTAGGGGTGTTTTTTTCTATTGACTGACACGATTAGTAAAAAATTAGAATCTAAATTAGATAATGAGCTGAGATCAAAACGAAAACGATCCCCCTTAGAAGATGGATTCAAAAAAGGGAAAGTAGTCAATGAAGTTTTAGACAAGCCTACTGTCATGACTCTTTACAAAATGATCAATGATCATGTTATTGCTTATGTTAATGGGTCTGTGAGTGCAGGAAAAGAATCTGTTCTTTTTTGGGGTGTTGATGAAAATGATACTAATGTTGCTTTGAAAATTTATTTGGTAAGTACTGCAAATTTTAAAAAACGTGAACCATACATTCTTGGAGACCCAAGATTTTCTCACTTGAAAAAGGGAACGAAAAATCTTGTATATTTGTGGGCAAGAAAGGAATATCAAAATTTGACTCAGTGCTATGAGGCTGGAATTTTAGTCCCCAGACCACTTTATGTGACAAATAATGTTCTTGCTATGGAATTTATCGGTGATGGTGGCTCCCCTGCAAAGTCATTACTCACTTCAGAAGTTGACGAGAGTGACTATGCCCAGGCCATATCTATTTTAGATGATCTATACAAAAAGGCAAAACTAGTTCACGGTGACTTTTCAGAATACAATATTTTTAAAACTAAAAATGGCTTGGTTGTTTTTGATTTGGGTTCTGGTGTTGATCTTAGACATCCAAATGCCCAAGAATTCCTTAAACGTGATATTAATAACATTGGAAAATTCTTCAATAAAAGAGGAATTTCTGTTGAAGATTCAGATAAAATATTTGAGGCTATTGTAAAATGAGTTTTGAAAAATTAATTCGTGTTCCAAGCGATCGAGTTGGGGTTTTAATTGGTAAATCTGGAAATGTGAAATTCAAAATTGAAGAATCTTGTCATGTTTCTTTAGAGATTGATGGTGATACTGGAGAAGTTTTTATCCGAACTCAAGAAGATGTTGAAAAAATACGGCCATTCAAAGCTATGGAGATAGTTACAGCAATTGGAAGAGGATTTTCTCCTGAAAATGCAATGACTTTACTAAAAGGTGAAAATGCATTACATGTAATAGATCTTAGAGAATTTGCAGGAAAATCTAATGCCAATGTTGAAAGGATAAAAGGGAGAATTATTGGAGAGGGTGGTAGAGCAAGACTAAATATGGAAAATCTTAGCGGCACTCATATCTCAGTTTATGGAAGAACTGTTTCAATAATTGGCGATTCAAGTAAATTACGTTTAGCAGTTGATGCTATATCTTCTATTTCAAGTGGGAGTATGCATGGTGCGGTTTACACAAAACTAGAAGCTGCAAACAGAACGGCAAAACAGGAACGAATGAAATTATGGGAAGATCAAGATGTCTTCTATTAAAGAACATTTTAATCAAATCTCACCCAGTGAATTCTTTTACAGTAATCGTGATTTAGCTGGTTTCAGTAACCCTACAAGATCTCTCTACACTGCAGTAAGGGAATTTGTTGAAAATGCTTTAGATGCGTGTGACCAGAAAGGGATTCTTCCAGATGTACATTTGACAATCAAGGCTGTTGATCCTGATAAGCCAGATCCTAAACCATACATATTGACCGTAAAGGATAACGGCCCTGGAATAGATGCGGAGCATATTCCATTGGCTTTTGGAACTGTACTTTATGGTTCTAAATTTGGACTCAAACAAGCACGAGGAATGTTTGGTTTAGGTGCAACTATGGCAATTCTTTATGGGCAAATTACCACTAACAAGCCGGTAATTGTAAAAAGCTCTGTAGATGGTACTACTCAAGATTTATTTGAATTATTACTTGATATTCAAAAAAATAAACCTGTAATTGTCAAGCACACAACTAAAGAAGTTTCAAAAAAAGGACTTAGTGTAAGTATCTGTTTAGAGGGAGATTATTCAAAAGCAGGAACTAAAATTAGAGATTACGTTTACGAAACATCTTTGATCACTCCTTACGCTTCAATTACTTTTGATGATCCTAAGGGACAAAAATTCAGTCATCCAAGATTTGTAACAGAAATTCCTCCACCTCCAACTATTATTCGACCACATCCGCATGGAATTGATGTTGAAAGAATTAGAAGAATGATTGTGGAATCTCAATTTGAAATTCCTACTATCGATGATGTAATGATTGAAAAAGTTAGAAAAGATTTAGGTTTATCTGTAAAAAATCTTAGTTTCACTGCAATCATGGACAAAGCAAAGAAAAAATGGAAAACACTTTCGCGTCAGGTTCGGGTTGTAATAGCTTTGATGTCATTTTTAAAAATGAATTTTGAAAAATTAAATAAAATTAGAATTGAAGATATTGATATGCCAAACAAAAAATTGTTTTATTGGGATTTTGGTGATTCACAATCAAAATCAATAGATATGGATCCTGAAAATCAATATTATAAACAGCTAACCAATACTGTACAAGGAGAACCACTCACAACATTTCTTACAAAAAGATTTCAAAGAATTGGACCCACTACTGCTGTAAAATTTGCAGAATTTGCAGGATTCAAGCCTGAAAAAAGAATGGGAACTTTGTCAAATCAAGAATTAGTCAATTTGAGTGACGCACTTCAAAAATTTGAAGATTTTATGGCGCCTGATTCTAGTTGTTTAGCGCCATTAGGAGAAGCCCCTTTAGAAAAAGGAATCAAAAAATTCTTCAATCCTGATTTCACTGCTGTTATTCAGCGTTCAGCCTCTGCATATTCAGGATTTCCATTCATTATTGAGATGGGTATTGCTTATGGTGGTGATATAAAATCAGGAGGACCACATGTTTATCGATATGCCAATAGAATTCCATTGCTTTATGATGAAGGAAGTGATGTTGTACTAAAAGTTGTTAATGATACCGATTGGGGAAGATACAAAGTAAAAGGAGATCCTCCATTCATCATTGTATCTCATATTTGTTCAACTAGGATTCCATACAAAACTGCAGGAAAGGAAAATGTTGCAGATAGACCTGAAATTGAGCGAGAATTAAGACTGGGATTACAATTATTGTCAAGAAAATTGGCCGCATACATGTCAAAAAGAGGTCAAGCTGATATGGCAAAAAAGAGGGCAAATCTTTATGCAAAATATTTACCTCAAATTGCAGAATTTTGTACAGAGCTTGCTGGAAAAAAGAAAGAACCTAATTACAAGAAACTATTAGAAGAAAATGCAGTTGAGTTTAAGCAATCAATAGAGGAGAAAAATAAAATTGGCGATAAGTAAAAAAGAACAAACCAAGATTAAAGAACGAAGTAAAAAAGCTGATGAAAAACAGAAGAATATTCTTGAGATGCTTAAAAGTCATGGTGCAAAAATATATGATGATTTAGATAATGGTCAATTTCCAAAATTCTCTATTCCAAGTAGATCAGTAGGTAATATTGTCTATGATAAAAAACTCAGACAATACATTCTTGGTACTAATGCTGCAGTTCGAAGTTCTAGAAACTCTGCACAGTTGAGATCTTTCACACAACTAATGTGGTTAGCATTTTTTGCAAATAGATTAACTCATGAAAAAAAATCGTCTACGTTAAGAGATGTCTACTATTCATCACAAGCTTTTGCAATTGAATTTGAAGATCAATCTGAATCTGATAACATCATTGTAGATTTAGAATCTGTAACTTCTAAGCCTAGAGAAGATTTTCACATATTTCCTGAAGAGAGAAGCTCCATTTTTGGGGATTTGACGATTGAATATACTATTCCTGGTTATGAAGGGAAAACTATGAATTTATCAAATCATCCTGATGGATATTCAATTGGCCCTAGTCTGACTACTGCTGAATTAGTTGATACCAGTGCTGAAATTGTAATTGCAATTGAAAAAGGTGGTCTCTTTACTAGATTCGTTGAAGAACAAGTTGATAAAAAATTCAAGTCTATTATTATTAATACGGGTGGACAAGCACCTCGTTCAACTCGAACTTTGCTAAAAAGACTTCATGAAGAAATGAAATTACCTGTAATTGTTTTAACCGATGGGGATGTGTATGGGGAACATATTGCAATGGTGATAAAATCTGGATCTGCAAATGCTGCTCATCTTAGAGAACTAACAGTTCCGGATGCAAAATGGGTTGGAGTATGGGCTACTGATATTGAAAAATACAAGTTACCAACAATTCCGATGACTGAATCTGATATTAAGAGATGCTATGATTTGCAAAAGGATCCTCGATATCAAGATGGAATTTGGAAAAAAGAGCTTGATGTATTTTTAAAATTAAAAAGAAAAGCTGAATTAGAGGCTTTTTCCAAATACGGTCTAACAAACATTACTGACAAATATCTACCACAAAAATTAGAATTAGCAAAAAGTCTTTAATTATTTAATTCGTAGTGTTAGTACACCGTTTCTATATTTGAAATCAAATATTTGCATTTCATTTATGCCTTCTATTGGAACTTCTTTTGAAAATCCAGATGTTCCACGAATGTATAGAATTCCATCTACTAATCTAACTGCAATTTTATCTTCCGGTCCCGGAACTTCCGCCACAAAAACAAATTCCTCTTCACCTTTAATCAAATCATACACCCAATTCTTTGTTTCTTGTTCTCTAGTTTGCGTGTATGTGGATTTTTGATCTTTAGTCATTTTCTTTAAAACTTTGATCCAATAAAACATTGTAATTGCAGCTGCACCAATCAGAATAAAACTGACAAATCCTGAATCTGCTCGTTGTGTCATGATGTAGATGATTCCTAAAAATAAAATGACAATAATGGGAATTACAAAATTTAGTGACTGATCATTTGAATATGCTCCCTTATAACTAGCCAAACAGTAAAAATTAATGTCTGCCAAATATAAAGTATCTTTGGTTTTTATTACCATTTTTGGAATTTTTCCTATTGTCTGATAACGAGGAATCTAAACTTTCAATCCGTGAAATTGCATTAAGGGGAACCATAATTGCAGTCATTATTACGGTCCCATCAATCATGTCTTTTGTTATTACTTGGAAAATTTTAGATAATTTACTATATGCTGCAATATTGGGTGTGATTATTCATTTTATTGCAATGGGATTCTCTTTGAAAATTTCTAAAAAGATTCTAGTTAAAAAATAATTGTATAGATCACATTTTATGTCTTGACAATTTATTTTAAAATTAATGTCTTATTCTAGAATTGAACATGATCTGATATCTGAAATTCACTTAGATTCCATTCAGGCACAAGTTTTTTTGTTAGTTACTTGTTCAGGTAAAATGTCATCTGAAACAATTGCTGAAAAATTAAAAATTTCTATTGATGATGCAAAGAAAACATCGAAAGATTTAATGGCACTTGGTGCTTTTATTGATATCACTCCTATAGAATTTGAGGCGATGCATCCTAGATTTACAGCAGTAAATATGTACAGAAAGATGTGTGAGAGAGAAAATGTTGAGTTTAAACGAAACAAAATCGTTGACAACATCGGGGTAATTTTAGAAAAACCATATGATGATGCAAGAACTAAATAATGCCAAAACTTGGTGAATCACATTGAGCATTGATACTGAGACCTGTAAGCATCAACCAGTTTATTTTGGTGTAGTTAATATCAACATTGACGAAAAGACTATCGGCTCTGTTGATGTTTGGAGATGTGGTATTTGTAAGAAAAAATTTTGTGAAGAGAAACAACTTGGAATTGAAGAAATTGCTGAAACAGTAGGGATGCCGAAGATTGATGTTAATGCAAAATGGGGAGTTACTGTATGTAAATTACAACAAGGTAGATACAAATGGAAATTGGTAAAATTAAAAGAAAACGAAGAAATAAAACACGAATGCCTTGATGAAAAAGTGATTCCGCTAAAGGTAAATGATTTCAAGGTAGACGATGAAAGGCATTGGAGTTTTCTAATTGATGACAATGTAAACAAAGCTGTAGAAATTTAATCTCTGAAATGGATCTTAAAGTTCACATTAACAATATTCACGGAAGCCAAATGGCTGCAAAGATTACTGGTAAATTTATGATAGATGAAAATGAATTTCGTTTTACAGCTATTGCATTTGGCAGGATAGGTGGACAAAATATTGGTGCAAAACTTTCTCAAATTACTGAGAAAGAATTGAAAAAATTAGGCTATAATATTGATGAAGTAATAGATTCACTTCAGAGAAATTTACTTCAAGGTGACTTGACACTTCCTGAAGGACTCACAAAAGAGTCCTTTGTTGATGATTAAAATTCTGCCTCTGCTAATGCCTTCTTACAAGAACAATTTCTTGTTTTAGGAATTTCATCAATTAACTCTGTTAGTATCTTCTTTGTTTTTTCTACATTTTTTGTTAATGTTTCAATTACTTCTTTAGCTGTAACCGGTTTGTCTGCCCAAACATCATAATCTGTAACTGTTGAAATTGAAGTATAACACATCTGTGCCTCCCTTGCTAGTTGACATTCTGGAACAAGAGTCATTCCAATAATATCTGCACCTGTTGTTCTATAGAATTTTGATTCAGCTTTGGTTGAGAATCGTGGTCCTTCTATACAGACATAAGTGCAATCTTTATGAATGTCCAAATTTTGGTTATCTGTTACTTGAAGAATTGATGATTGAAGTTCTGGACAAAAAGGATCAGCTACTGAGATGTGAATCACTTTGCCCTCTTCTGAAAATGTATTTTCTCTAGATTTTGTAAAGTCGATAAACTGAGTTGGTAATGCAAAATGACCTGGAGCTAATTCTTCTTTTAAACTTCCAACTGCTGATGGTGCAATAATTCTTGTAACTCCTAATTCTTTGAATGCCCAAATATTTGCTTTAAAATTAATTTTATGTGGTGGAATCGTGTGTTTTTTACCATGTCTTGGAAGAAATGCAATCTTTCTTCCTTTGAAAATTCCTATAGTAATTGTATCTGATGGTTTTCCATAAGGTGTGTCAATATCTACTTCTTGTGCATTATCCAATAACCCTGAATCATAAATTCCGGTACCTCCAAAAATCCCTATTTCTACGTCTTTTTCCATTAATATTTCACCAATGATTTACAATTGTATTTACTAATTCCTTTGATTCCATTAAGATCAACTAGTTCTATAATGAATGCAAATCCAACTATTTTGCCTCCCACTTTTTCAATTAATTTTGCAGATGCTTTTGCTGTTCCACCTGTTGCAAGTAAATCGTCACAAATGAGTATTCTTTCTCCTTCTTTGACAATATCTTTTTGAATCTCTATGGTATCTTTCCCATATTCGATTGTATATGCTAATTTTGTAGTTTTTCCAGGAAGTTTTCCAGCTTTTCTAATCATTATCATGCCTTTATTGTATCTCGAGGCTAGAACTGATGCTAAGATAAATCCTCTTGACTCAATTCCTGCAAAAACATCTATATCTTTTGGATGGAATGTTTTGGCAAACTCATCTGCAGTATAAGATAATGCTGAAGGATCTTTTAAAATTGGACTAAAGTCTCTGAATAAAATTCCTTTTTTTGGAAAATTTGGATAATCTATTATTCTGTCTTTAAGATTCATTATATTTTGTTAAATTAGGTGAAATAAAATTGTTTGAAATTTTTATTTCAATTCAAAAGTAGTTTTTGCAGAATCAAATGCATCAGATGCTTTGATTGTGTATATTCCAGGTTCTGTATCTTGAGGGACTAACCAGGGTATATTGATTTCTCCTTGTGCTGATGCTGGAAATGAGAGTTCTCCTATAATTCTACCATCTTCTGCAATAATTTCAATTGTTACAGTTTGACTTGCTCCTGTCACTCCAAACATTATTTGTTTTCCAAGGTATGATGTTTCTGGATCTATGATCTCTACTGCAGAAACTAACATTCCTCCTTCTATTGTGCCTATTACATTAATCTCATTATTGTCAAAGTTGGAACCACTTTTTGCATTAATTGTCCATACTCCTGCGATTGCGTCAGATGGGATTCTAAATGAACCTTCAGTGATCTTTCCATTTTTATCTGAAAATGTCTCTATGATTTTTACTTCATTTTCATTTGGATCAATTAAGGTTAGTGTAAGAAGGACATTAGAACCTGTATCTCCTAAAATCAGTATTGAATCTCCTGGATTGTAATCCTCTTTTGTAGTATTAATTTTAATTTCACCCGAACCCACTTGTAGACCTACAGTGAAAATTTCTGTATTTTGAGCACTGCCTTTGCTAATCACTGCAGTGTATACTCCAGATGCAAACCCCTCAAGATCAATTGAGTGTGATCCACGTCCATCTGGTTGCAATGTGATGGATACTGTATCTCCTTTTGGTTTATCTGAAGGATCAATTATTAGTAAATTGATAATTTCAGATGCTTTTCCTGACAGTGTAACAATTGCAGTTTCATTTTCTTTATAATTTAATTTATTAAACTCTAAGTTGACTGGAATTGATGGCAACTGACCAACCCCAGCATAAATAAATTCTTTATCTTTGTTTTGAGTGGCAATTAGTGTATATGTTCCTTCAATTGAATTTTGTGTAGTCATAAATTCAAATTTCACAATTCCTGATTCATCTATTTGTATAATGTCTGAAATGATTTCTTTCCCTAATGGATCTTCTAATGTTACTTCAATCGGACTATTTGGTATTGCAGTACCATTAAATTTCATAACTTCGCCTTGTTCAATTTTTAATGATGTTGGAATTATGATGATTTTCTTATCTGACTCGATCGTCCAAGATATTGCCTTGCTGTCTCTTCCATCTGTAATTGTTGCACTGTATTTTCCAAATGGTGTATCTAGTGGTATGATTATTGGTTCATCTAATTTCCAATTTCCTTTACTATCTATTTCAGCTGTTCTAGAATTAATTACTTCTCCATCAGGTGTTTTTATCTCAGTTGTTATTGCGCTATTTGGTTGTCCTGTCCCAAAAATTTCTAAAAAGTCTCCTCTATAGACTATGTCTGAAATTCCTTTAATTGTAAGAGGGATGTTTAGTGAATCTGCAATTCTATCTGAATTCTCTCCTATTCTTAGACTAATCTTTCGTTCTTCTCCTTTTTTGTCCTTTACAATAAATTCAGCTCTATCAGCTATTTGGGTGTCTGGAATTTTCATCGTAGTCATAAAATGTCCATTCTTATCTGTCTCAAAAGTACCTATTTTTTTAGTATCTATGTAAAAATCAAATTCTTGTGATGACCCAAAATTATCTCCTGTTACTCTTATTGTAGAACCGATGTTTGGTTTTTCTGGAATTGTTCTAAATACGGACTTTGCAGTAATACTTTCCCCCGTATTTTTTAAATTTTGATTAATATCCAAGTTTTCAGATAAAGGTGGAATCTCTTTTGCAATTGACATTCCAGTGGCAATTTGTATGTCCTTACTGTCTAATGCTTTCCAATTAATCCCTGAATTTACTTTGTCCGTTTTTACTCCGAATTTTACAGATTCGCCTGGTTTGATAGATTGAGCTGATGTAAAAATCATAACTCCTTGAGAATTTTTTTCTCCGATCCATCCTTTTTCAGTTTTGAAGGATTTAAAATTAAAATCGTCTCCTGGCCAAATTCTTAGAGTATTGATGTCTTTTGTTGAATCATTTGTTAATTCTAATAGAGATGTTTCTTCTAATGCTATACTTATAACTGAAATTCCTTCACCATAAACATTTGATGGAAATGCGATTAATACAAGCGAAAATAGCAATACAATTGAAAGGAAAATTCCTCTAGTCGAGGATTTGTTCATGTACTTTAAACTCATTATCACTCACTTAAACCTTAAAGAATTTTCCTCGTTTTTCTATTTCTTAGTTCGGTATTTTTCATGAGCAAACTTCTTAAATCTTAAGCATTATCCTTTTGAAATTTACTCAAGTCTGATTTTGTAACTGCGTTTTGATATTGTCTGATTCGTTCAGCAATTAGTCTATATAATGATCTAAACTGATCCTTTGTTTTATCCGATAAGAAATCTGTTTCCTCTAAGGTAATTTTCTCACAAATGTATCTGGTAATTTCTTCGTTGCTAAATTCCTCCCAATCATCTTCACTATGCTCTTGCCATATTTTTCTTAATTTTTCTAAAATACCCTTACCTTCTTTAGATGTTACGTCTTTAGGTGTGAGATTTGAAAATCCCTCTTGCCTAAGCTTAATTTCATACGTTTGATTTACTGGGTACAAATAATCTTCTAGTGCAATATAATCTTCAATTGATTCTAATTTCTTTCCATCTCGTTCAAAAAATATGGTTTGTATTGATGAAAATTCATTTGAAACTAATTGGGCTGAGATTTGTTTAGATTCTTCAGAATTATCCAGTAAAACAAATGTTCTATATCCATGATTTCTGTAAAATATTGCTAATGGTAAAACTGAATTTTTATTATATGCTGCAATTACATTGAGAGGATTCATTGAGATATTTGGATCTTGTAAGAATTTGTCAAATGCATTAAGATACATGGAATCTGACATTGTCTCTACAATAATTATTGGTCTAGAGTTTGTTCCTATTTCCCTATCTACTATAGATTCAACTTGCCCTCTACAAAGTCCATATAAAATTGGCGTTAGTGTTTTATCATCAGCATTCCAATAATCATAAAATATTCTGCTGAGATGTTTTCTTTTATCTAATTCAACTACAAGTAAGTTGCCTGGTGTATAATCAAATATCATAAATGGTGAATGTGTTGCATACAATACTTGGTTTGAACCCGCTAAATTTTTTAATAAATCTGAAATTCCCATTTGCTGAGTCGGATGAAGATTTCTTGCAGGCTCATCTAAAAGTAATATTGCTTCTTTTAATTCTGCTCTCTGGGTTTCTGCTGCGAAGTTTACAATAAATGAAAATGTCCATTTGAAACCCTCTGCTCTTCTGTTTAACAATCCTGTGTTTGTAATGGTTCCATCTTTATGGACATCGGAAATAACTACACTCATTATATTTCCAGGATTATATCTCAAATCAACATGAATAGGATCACCTTTCCATGCTGGATTTAATTTTTTAGATAGTCTATTACTTGCTGCATTTAGAATCTTAATGCATTTTGATGGACTTTCTTTTACTTCATCTAATTCTTTCATGTCTAATTCTGCAAGATAGAAAAGATTTCTTACTGTTTCAGCTTTATCAAACTCTTCAACAAATTCAATAGAATCTGGGCGCTCTCCTCGCTCTTCTCTTAGATACTCATTGAGATTAATATTTCCGTAGATTTTTTTATAATCTGAAAAGTATACAAATCTTGGATGTAATTCTACTGCAATAAAATTTTGTAGAGCAGATTTTTCACTTTTACCACTTAGAAGATTAGAAAACTGGTTTTCAGGATTTTTGTAGATTTTTTCCCATTCTTCAATTACTTTAGGTTCTTGTATGGCAATTACATGAAATTGGTTACTAAATTCTGTCATTCTACTATCAAAAGTTTCTTGATTTTTGGGAACCTGTTCCTCAAAGAATTTTGTGTCTACTTGTATCCTTAAGTGATTAGGAATGGTATCTAAAAATGCAAATATCTGTTTTGAGAAATTCTCCCACGAATTGATCTCTTTGTTGCTATCATCACTAAGCTTAATGTCTTCAAACTCATACTGGACTCTTGGATTTTGATTTGTTCTAAATAACTTAATTTTTTTGATTTCAGGTAATCCTGGAAATTTTTCTTTAATAATGCTTATCTCATTTTGGTTTAAATCAAATTCTCCTTCGGCTAATCTTATTTCTTCTTTTAATTCTTCGTTCATTTCATCACAAAGATCTAACTCTGAAACTTGCTCATCTCTATTTAACAACGTTAATGCTTGAAGAATTGTGGTTTTTCCACTCTCATTTCTCCCAACAAAAGCTGCCAAATCCCCAACTGTTATTTCTCCAGAATCATGTATGCAACGATATGCCCTAGCTCTGAATTTTCTAAGTCGCATCTAGCGATATTTAGTTAGCTACGATTTAACTCATTCGTCAAAATGATCTTAACTTTTCAAATTTTGCTAAATAGATATAAGGGAATTGTGGATTTTAAAACAAAATGGCTAGTAAACAAGTTTTTATCGTGTTTGTTTTACCTGTAATCCTTTCAATTATAATCGGTTCGGCAGTATTGACTGATGTTCTTCAGAAACCTGATAGGGAGTTAAACATGTGGCCAATGTCTAATTCTGAAGGTATGGGCACTTCCCATATTTCTCCTATTGAAATTATTGGATTATCTAAACAATATTCTACTACAGAGCCTGTTGAAATTCAAGTAAAAGTTGGTGATTCTTCATTTAGTTGTGGGGATCTCTATATTACAATTTATTCATCTGAAAAAAATGATGTAATCTTACAAGGAGGATTCTTTGAACAATGCTTTGAATCTGGAAATAATATTATTCCTGTTGAGGATAAATTTTCTAAGATAATTGACGCACCTGGTTCTTACGATATAGTCGCAGAAATGATCTCAAAACAGCTAAATAATATCTCTGCAAAAGGAACATTTACTGTTAAATAGGAATGAAATCGTGTTGATAAATAAGAAATTGGATTTAAAAAACAAGGTGGTTTGAATGGTAAAGAAAAAAGATATTCTAATTGAAGAATCAGAAAAAATTAAGGCAGATCTTGATGTATTAAAAAAGAAAAAGACAATTTTGGATGCTAAACCCGCAAAGAAAACTGCCAAGAAAGCTGATGCTAAACCCGCAAAGAAAACTGCCAAGAAAGCTGATGCTAAACCCGCAAAGAAAACTGCCAAGAAAGCTGATGCTAAACCCGCAAAGAAAACTGCCA
>CAJQMY010000013.1 GCA_905479565.1 uncultured Candidatus Nitrosopumilus sp. | reverse complement strand
TGTACAGTTGTATTCTTAAATCCAAATGATTTGAAACCAAAGATCTCAACTTTTTTAACATGAACCAATGATAATTATTTCTCATTACGTTGGATAATCGATGATTAACAAGTTTAATTGACAGAATTGATTAATTTTTCTTGTTGTGTTACGATATTTTTCGTAACAGTAAAAAAATAATTTTTTAATTATTGATCGCATAATTACGCCTACTATAATTACTAAGAAACAATTCTAAAAACATGGTCAAGCTTGGATTAATTCAAACCGTATCACAAAGTACTAATCAAAAAGGAATTTCTCATGCAATGAAAATTCTTAAAAAATTAGGAAGGAACAACACAGACATTGTATGCCTGCCAGAACAATGGCTAAAAAACAATGAGATCAACAGTTTTGATTTAGAATTTTCAGAATTTAAAAAAATAGCAAAGGAATTTTCCATGACCATAATCCCAGGAGCATTTTATGACATTACAAAGAAAAAAACATCCATTGTATCACCTGTGATTGGTCCAAAAGGCGAATTCATAGGCAGGCAAGAAAAAATTCATCCTTTTGACTATGAAAAAGATAGCGTAAAACCAGGAAACGAGGCTAAAATCTTCAACACAGCCTGCAAATTTGGCGTGATAGTTTGCTATGACATGGCATTTCCAAATGTGGCAAATACTTTAGTAAAAAAAGGAGCCCAAGTTTTGTTTTCGCCCAGTAGGATAGTCAGGAGGGGGATCGAACCTTGGCAAATGTATGTTCAGGTCAGAGCATTGGAGAACAGAATTCCAATCTTGGCAGCCAATGTCGAGAATAGGCGGTTTGGAGGAAACAGTCTCATCATAGACCTGAATGAAAAGAACAAAGTAGTTACAACTAAAGTTATGAAAATAAATGGAGAATGTGGAATCAGTAAAGAGTTTGATTTGAATAAATACGAAAAGAGTAGAAAGAGGAGATTTTTAGATTCTAATAATTTTAAGTGACTAGTCGCCTGCAACAAATTTTTCACATGCATCTTTTGCTTTAGCATCAGATGTTTGCTCTATTGGATGTTTCATCAAATATGCACTGGCAGGTTTAATTGGACCGCCGACTCCCCTATCAAGAGCAATTTTTGCCAATCGTATTGCATCAATTACAATACCAGCAGAATTTGCTTTATCGTCAACTTCTAAACGAACTTCCATGTTATATGGAATGTTTGCCCATTGTCTGCCTTCGATTCTCATAAACATGAGTTTGGTATTACCTAAGAATGGAATAAAATCCGAAGGACCAACATAGATTTGATCATCATCCAATCTATCTTTGAGTTGACTTTGAACACTTTCAGTCTTAGAAATTCTCTTAGATGCCAATCTATCTTGTTCCTTCATGTTTAAGAAATCAGTATTACCTCCAACATTGATTTGGTATGTTTTTTCAATTTTTGTTCCTCTATCACTACAAAGTTTAGCCAGAGTTCGATGTACAATAGTAGCACCAACTTGTCCTTTTATATCATCACCAATGCAAGGGACATTTGCATCTTCAAACTTTTTAGCCCATTTCTCATCTGATGCGATAAAAGAAGGGATGCAATTTACAAATGCGGTCTTTGTATCTAAACAAATTTGAGCCCAAAATTCAGTTACTTTATCAGAGCCAACTGGCAAATAAGATACAATAATTTCAACTCCCTTTTCTTTGATAACTTTTTTTACATCTTCAGCAATTTGTTCGGTTGTTTTTGTACTAACAATAGGTTTAATTCTATTTTCAACCCAAACGCCCACCCCATCTAAAATAGGACTTTCATAGACTAAAGCATCATTTTTTGGCAAATCATCTTTAGCAATCCAATCAACCATGTTTGGATATTCATAAATTGCCTCATGCAATAGCTTGCCAACTTTATTTTCCCCAACATCAAATCCACAAACAAAGTCAATATCATGAATCCCATATCCGGCTAATTTATCGTGAATAATACCTGTAATTTCTTGAGAAGGATTTTTTCTATAATATTCAATTCCTTGAATTAAACCTGAAAAACAATTACCAATACCTACTAAACCAACTTTAATTCTATCAGCCATTTAAAATTCATTATTGTGATGAGAGGTTTAAAGTTTCCTTATTAAATTGAAAAACCCCATTCATCAAAGGCAGAATTTTATATTCGGTACGGACATACAAGATAATCATGATAAATCCCGGTCGTCCAGTGAAAGATATTCAAATTAATTCAACCATGTCAATAGAAAAAATTTTTGAGGAGTTGTCTCAATCAGGAGGTTTTGAGTCAGTAAACCTATCAAGCGGATTGGAGATTTTAACAGAAATGATTTCAGACAAACAATGTTTAAGATTTGTGTCATTTGTCGGAGCAGTTGTATCTACAGGATTAAGAGGAATTATCAAAGACATGATGAAAAATAAATGGTTTGATGTTGCAATTACAACATGCGGTGCTTTAGATCATGATATTGCCAGACACTTTTCACATTACAAAGAGGGTTCATTCACAATGGATGACATGGAATTGGCAAATCAGAACATTCACAGATTAGGAAACATCCTAGTACCAATGGATAATTATGGACCACTAATTGAAGAAAAGATACATAGTTTCTTAGAAGAAGAGTATCAGAACGGGAACAGAGATATGAGCACGTCTGAAATTTGTAAAATGATCGGAAAACATCTCGGCGAGGATTCATTTCTATACTGGGCATACAAAAATGATATAGATGTAGTAGTTCCAGGAATCATGGATGGGGCAGTAGGAAGTCAAATTTGGTTATTCACACAGAAACATGCAGATTTTAAATTAAACATTGTAGGAGATGCAAATTTGTTATCAGGATTAATTTTCAAAGCGGAAAAATCAGGAGCATTCATGATTGGAGGCGGAATTTCGAAACATCACACATTATGGTGGAATCAATACAGAGAAGGGTTAGATTATGCATTTTACATCACTACGGCACAAGAATTTGATGGAAGCTTAAGCGGTGCACTTGTACGAGAAGCGATTTCATGGGGAAAAGTTACACAGATGGCAAAACAATCAACACTTCATGCAGAAGTAACAACTATTTTGCCATTCATTTATGCGGCATTACTTTTAAAATTACAAAAATAGAATTAGATAAAAACCATTAACAGAAATGAATAGCAATAGCCGTTTGCATTATTATCGTCTAAAAGAATCATTGTATGTTAAAATTACAAAAACAAACCCAAACACATGAAGAAGCACTGAAATCATATTTAGATTTTGTTTATACTAGTTCTCACAGTGATGCACCAATCAAAGCGTACAGGATTGCTATTGCGGGTGGTAAAAGCGGACTAAGAATATTTTTACAACAAAAATACAACCGCAATGAAGTACAACTTGTAACTAGAATAAAAAATCAAGATCTGAATGTGTACAAAGTACTTAGAGACTATGTTATCTTTTTAGACAAGAGAGAAATAAAACCAAAGAGTATACGATCATGGTTTGCAGCAGTGAAAAATTATCTCACATACTTGGATGTTGAAGTATTTTCAGAGAAATGCAAACAGCTAATCAAATCACCTAAAATTAGAAGATTAAAGAAAGAAGCATTGGCAAAAGAACTCATTCTTAAATCATTACTAGAGAATTAGTCATCATTTGCAGCATGTTTACACTTTCCGGTTGTTAACTGATGAAAACATCTCACTTTCTATACGTTAACCAAGATTGACAGCACTCGGTCTCAGGAAATAAAGATGATATTTTGTGATTGAAATAATACTTTCAAATACACAAGATATGATTACTGAATTAATTATGAATAAATCTTCTAAAATTATTAATGTCAATAATTACCAAAATTGCCACCATGGTTTTTCTTTAGGTGTTTCTACAATTACACAAATTCCATCAATCAATTTTGTCCCAGATCCACATTTCTCAGATCCTAGTTCATCATATTTTGAATTACCAACTGTGGACTCAATTAATCCAACTGCCTGATAAATTGAAGAATACTCTGGAAAATTCTCATTAAACCAATTTTTGTAAACAGGTTCGTTATTGTATCTGTCAATATAGTGTTGAGGATCTAAATTTGGATCAACAAAAGATGCTATTGGATTAGGTTCGGATTCTGGATTAGGTTCTTTTATTCCAAAAGATTCATAAATTGTTATTTCTGGAAAATTCTCATTAAACCAATTTTTGTAAACAGGTTCGTTATTGTATCTGTCAATATAGTATTGTGGACTATTATTAGGATCAATAAGACTAGAAAATGATTCTATAGAATTTTTTTCACATTGTCAATTAACAAGGCATCTTGAGAAGCATTTTGCTGAGAAGCATTGATACTGGAATCAGATGAAGACAATGTCTTAACACGGATTTCACTTGAAGGATCACTTGTTCCCTCAGGGTTTATTGCAGAAACACGGTAAATGTAATCAGTATCCGCATCTAGATTAGTATGAGAGTATTTTACGGAGGTATTTTTTGTATCGCTGACTATTACGTCGTAAGATGAGCTACTGATAGTTCTTGCCTCAATCTTGTAACCTGTTATCGCATCATTATTGCTATCATTGTTATTATCATCTGGTGCAACCCAAGACAGATCTATTTGTGTGGATGAGACGACTACGGATGTTAAATCTGTTGGCTTATCAGGTACGTCATCAGGAGTCACAGTGGAAGAGTCGTTATCGGAATCAGATGAAGAACTCAAAGTAACAGTAGCTTTTTCAGAAATATCACTGGAACCAAGCGCATAATTAGCTAATATTACAAATACATACTTTTTATCCGTATTCAGGTTAGATATTGTGTACTCGGTAGCCGAACCAGCAACACTAGCAATTTCATCATATATGTTTGATGCAAGTTCTTGTTTGATAGTATAGCTTTGAATGGTTTGATCAAATGTTTGAGTTGGCGGAGTCCAGCTTAGTTCAACTGATGTTGAAGATATTACTTTAGCCACAACATCTGTAGGTATTTCTGTGTCTTCATCATTATTATTAGATACATCAGTACTACCAAGAGTCTTTACAGTTACACTTCTAGAAGATTCACTTTCACCTATAAAATTAATTGCAAAGACTCGATAGGCATAGATAGTGTTAGGATTCAAATCGGTATCAGAGTATGTGGTATCAGTATTATTGGTATCTTCAACAACAACTGAATAATCTGGATCGGTATTCATTCTTACTTCAATTTTGTATCCGGATATTATGTCATTATCATCTGGAGCATCCCAAGACAGATCTATTTGTGTGGATGAGACTACATTAGATTCTAGACCAACAGGAGGAATTGGGACAGTATTTGGTAAATTTGTAGATGAGGATTCTAGTTGCTGATTGTCATTGTCATTAACAGTATTATCATTGTTGGAATTATCATCATTAGAAGAAGTAGATCCTGATATTTCAAACGTAGATGTGTCTTCAAAATCATTATATCTAATTGTTACTTCGTATTCTCCGATTATCCATGTAGATGAATCATATGATACAGAAAAATTATTATCATTACCTAGCGGCGTATCTTCATTTTTAATTTCATGGTTATTGTTAAGATCAGTAATTTGAATATTGATTAAATTAACTGTTGCAGCATCTTGTGAATTAACAGTACCAGATATTTTGATAAATTCTCCTTTAGAATAAACAGACTTGTCAGTTACAATTTCAGCAAATGCCAAAGTAGGAGAAGATATTCCGGCAGACATACCAAGCAACAGGATCATACCCATTACAAATATAGAATGAGAATATTTTCTTGTCAACATTCAATGGTATAAGTTTTATTTATAAAACAATAATTGTTTGAATGCGGAGTGGTTTCCATAATGTATTAAGATCATAATTGAAGGGTATGTTGTCAAAAATAACCATATTCACATGATTTTGTACATTATGATTTCAACAATCAATAGTTTAAAGTCAATTTTAGATGAACATGATCCCAAATCTATTCTAGATGTGGGATGCAGAGATATATAAATTCCTGAAGGTTTGAATTTGCAAGAATACACAGGACTAGACGTTAAAACAAACATAATTTCTAAAAATCACAAACAATTTCCCAATCTTAATTTTTTAACAGGCAACTTTTTATAACTTTCACAACAATTTCATTCCTCCCTTGAACTTATTTTATGTTTTGATGTTTTAATTCATCAGCATGATTATTTAGAATATGACAAGTTTATTGAGGGTTTAATTAATTCGACTGCCAAAATAGGTTTAATCGGAGGTTATGATAAAATCCCGGACAAAAATCACAGAAGTGAAATAACTGCATATCATGAACCTATCACCACAACTCTACACAAACATTCAATAAATAATATAAAAAGCATATCTATTTTTAATCAAATCTTGTTTTTATTATTTTTAAATAAAATAATTATGTTTTTGATGAATCCAATAATATCTTGTTTAATTTTTCAATAAAATATGATTCACTAAATTTTTCTTTAATTAATAATCTAGAATTTATTGCAACTGTATCTCTTAGTTTTTCATTTTTTAGTAATTCTATCGTCTTCATGGCCAATTCCTGTTCAGTACTTACAATAAAACCAGTAGACTTGTTATTCATTGTCGGAATTGATCCTTTAGTAGTTGAAATGACTGGAATTCCACAAGACATCGCTTCAGCTATTACTGTTGACACACCAATTGCCTTTGAAGTGGAAACAAAAATTTTTGATTTGACTAACAAATTTGCCAATTCATCATTAGGAATTCCACCAATAAATTCAATGTATTTTAGGCAATTCTTTTTTTTAGCTAAATTGCATAATTCTTCATAGTAATTTTGTTCTTGAATAGGACCTACAATTTTTATCTTAACGTCAGGAATTTGTTTTATAATGTAAGGAACTGCTTTAATTAAAAATTCAAATCCCTTAATTCTTTGAATTCTCCCTACAGTAATTACGATATTTTCTTTATTAAAATTAGACGCAGGTTTGAATGCTTCAATATCAACATAATGATTTAGAAAATGTAATTTTTTTGTTTCAATTTTCTTACCTAGATGTTGTTCAAAATCTTCAATCACTATTGAGGAATGAGTGCATATCATATCTGCCAAATTAACTGCAAACTTGATTACTAGTCTGTTGAATCTATTTTCTTTTGTTTTGACTACATGCATAGATCCAGAAATAAACATAACAAATTTTTTTTGAAAAAACAACTTTGAAATGATTGCAGGAATTAAAACATGCAATCCTATCATTCTTGTAAAAACTGTATCAAACTCACTTCGATTGTAAATAGTTTTTAGGGAAAATGCAAATATATTTCGTATAATCCAGAAAAGTTGTTTCATTTTTGGAATTTTTACTACTTTTATGTTGTCATAGGTTTTATCATTACTATGCTTAGCAAGTACCACTAGATTCATTCTTTTTGATAATTTAAGATACTCTTTGTAAATTACGGACTCTACACCGTCTCTCTTGTCAGTAAACCACATTATGAAAACTAACACCCTAGGCGACTTTGTCAACAAAAATGATTTTAAATTGAGAGTTATTTGTCCTTGGGTTATAATCCTTATTTGGGTATGAATTTTAATAGAATCTTACATCATTCTCTAATCTATATGTATAGTTTGACACATTTAGAATCATCATGTTATCTGTATTAAATAGTAGAATTAAAAACTATTATTCAGTCAGTATACAAAACATTCATTGATTCCAAAAATTCGAATTAGAGAAATTAAAAAATTGGATTTAGAAGAAGGTTACCTAATAGATGGATTTCCATCAGTAGGATTTAGTAACGCTATTGCAACTGAATCAATGATTCACACATCACAGTTTGAACTAGAAGGGGTAATTGATTCAGAATCTTTTCCTCCAATTAGTATTATTAAAGATGGAAAACCTAATTTTCCAACAAGAATTTTTGTAAATGAAAAATTAAAAGTTGGGATATTTTTGTCATATCTAACTTTAGATCAATCACTACATAGAATCACTGCAAAAACAATGTTATCATGGGCAAAAAAACACAAAATAAAATTAATTGTTAGCTGTGTTGCAATAAAATCACCAAATGAAGATGAAGAAATGCTAGGTATTGGAAGTACAGAATCTGCAAGAACTAAAGTAAAGGAAACAGGTCTCAAAGTTTTAGAGCACGGGACAGTTCCAGGAATACCAGGAGTATTACTAAACGAAGGAAGCATATCAAACCAAGATGTAATTGTAATAATTGTCCATACAGATGGAGAGGGTCCAGATTTCAAATCAAGTGCAAAATTATGTATGGCAATGTCCAAATTAATTCCAGAGGCATCTTGTGACATCCCATCTCTACAAAAAGAGGCAGAGAAAGCAGAGATTATGATAAAAGAAGCAGAAGAAGAGTCAAAATATCTCAAAGATTCCATGTATAGATAAAAAATACACCAGATTTATTTCAGAATTAGATATTTCAAAAAACAATGACTCAGATTTTTGAATTTGCAATTATCATAGTGATTATTTCAGCATCAGGAGTCATGGCACCAGGCCCACTATTTGCCGCAAATATATCATATGGATTACGAGAAGGAACAAAATCAGGTATCAAAATGGCAGTCGGCCATACAATTGTAGAGTTTCCTTTAGTTATTTTGTTAGGGATTGGAGTTTTTTCTTTAGAATCATTTCCAGAATTTAGAGTGATAATTTCCATCGTAGGTGCAATTACACTTTTTGTTTTTGCATTTATTCAAATTAAAAATATATTACAAAAAAACAAAGACATGTCACTAATTCCAAAACACAGTCCATTAATTACCGGAATTGCTCTTAGTGCATTAAATCCATTTTTTATTGTATGGTGGTTAACTATAGGATTCAAATTAATTTCAGATGCAATGTTAATTTGGGCATTTTCAGGCATACTAATTGTATTTTTCCTACACATATGGATGGATTTTGCATGGTTGGGTGGAATTTCATTTCTTGCATCCAAAAGCTCACGAATAATTTCAAATAGGAATTACAAAATAATCATGATTGGGTTGAGTTTATTGTTAGTGTATTTTGGAATCATATTTTTGTCAGACATTTTATTTTAACCACAATCCAAAATTTCTATTTCGGAAATACACATATCATTATAGTAATCAATTTTTTCAAGAATGTTTTCACATAGTTCAGGATCCAAGGACTTTTCATATGAAGAAATTTCATTTGTAATTGTAAAATTGTCTACAACACAAGAATCACCCATAAATCCAACAACTAGTGCCACAAATAATACGCCAAATAGAATTATTATTAAATTATTTATTCTAATTTTTTGAAATATCAATTTCCATTGTGGAAACATTACGTTGTTTTCCATCTTGAGAAGTTAAAGAACTAGATGAAATCCTAACGTCACTAATTACATAACCAACTGAATCCATTCTTTTTACAATCATTTGGGAAACGTCAACAGCTTGTGTAATTCGTTTACCTCTCGCTTTGATAGTAACAACTGGCCTAGTTGAAAGCTGAGTTAGTGTTGCAGAAACATAAGTCATAATTGGTTTTGTGCCAACAAAAATTACATCACGTTCTTCTTGAACTTTAGAAGAAGATACAGTTCCACTTGAACTTTGTTCAGGCTCAGGCTCAGGTGTCGGCTCAGGCTCAGGTGTCGGCTCAGATTTAACTCTAGAACCAAATTCCGATAAGATATCTTCTGCATCTTTTGATTTTTTATTGCTGCTCAATTTTAAATTCCCGTTATACCGATTTTCTCTCTCGCTTTTATTTAATTTTTCAGGTGTTTTCCCTGTAAATAGTCCTCAAATAATTTTTCAAGATCGTCATCATTATCACATTTACCGATTTGCTCAACTAAATCAGGTTCTTCAATTTCATAACAATTCATGACATCTTGAGAATCCTTGAATACCAACATTGCTTTGTTTTTAAAAATACAATGGTAAAGTTTTTCCTTTTCCATTTTTTCAGGTTTAAACTTGACACCATTTTCATCTACTGAAACAGGATATTCCATAAAATACAATTCTTTTATCAATATTTAGATGTAGAAACTCAACTATTCAATAGTATTTTTAGATGAAATAATATCATTATTCATCAATATTCTATTAAACCATCAAGGCGATAAAGTGGTATTTTCATATTAACTCCAGATTCAACACCATATGGATTAACCTACCAAATTAACAATAGAAATGAATGCAGTCAGTCACAAATTAATTTAATTCTATAATATCGCATGCAAAGAAAAGATCTATAAACCAAGTAAAGCCAACTCTGATTCGTTTTTCTATGATGTGCAGAATGGACAAACAATATTGCTTCCAAACAAATCAAGATATAAATCCAATAAGATTAACTCCCAACATTTTTGCAACACTGTCTCTTTTACCAATCTTTACCATAGAACCTTTTGAATAATAATTAAAAATAAAAAATTGATTATTCCCATTAATTGCAAATATCAAATTTTTTGACATAATTTTGACTTCTCTAATCACATGTTGTGCAGTTGGAGAATATGGTTTATTTTGCCAGTCTAAAACATACGCACAATCACATAATACAAAGACATCAGAATGTTGAGGCAATCTAAGATATTTATCAACTACAAGTATGCCAGATTTATCATGTTCATAATACATCTCCAAAAGATACAGGTAATTTTAGTAGAATTGTGAAATTTTCAAGATTGTAGGCCATTCTTTTTGATAAAAAAATTATTAACTTTGTTTATTGATGATAGCCCCAAGCTTACATGCGTGCATTAACAAAGCATGCTCGCAATTTGTAGAATTATCTTTACATATCAGGCATGTCAACATATCATTTTTTAGATGAACTGTGCTTGTTTCCTTGCGCTTTGTATCCTCAATTATTGCCTCATACTCATTAACTGATAACAGATGTAAGTCAGGGTATTTTTTTTCAACCCATTCCTCTTTGAACAACATTAATCTTATCTTCCGGCTAACCCATGGCCCAAAACTTAGATTGGTTTTTTTACCCTCTTTCTCGATTTGAAATCGATCTTTAAGATTGTCAAAATCAGAATTAGATATTTCCAGTATTTTTCTATCCCTAGACATAGTGATGCTTTGACAATGGCAAGTAAAAACATTTTGTAGATTAACGATTATTTTGTGTCACATCGTATTACAATTGATTTATCAATTAATGTTCAATACGTAAACAGTGAAAAAATAAAAATGGGATTAACAATAAACCACTCACAATACAGTCATGCTTGGGAAGTGAAAATTATCAGAAATTAACAATTATTTGCATTCCAATACTCTAGTAAAAAATCATGACAAATGCAGAAACACTAATGACTAATTTTGGTCAGTTTTTTGTCTTATTGTAGACTCAACTGCATTCCAAATATCGTAAGATTCCAACAATCCTTTGATTGCGTGTACGTACTGGGGAGACCTGTAGTTACTCATCTTCAAAACCTTGTTTAATTCTCTCTTACGTAGACTGGATTCTACATCTACTCGGTGCTCGCTGCAGTACAATCCAGATTTTTGACAATCAGGGCATTGCAGGTACTTGGAATAGTCCATATATCAGCTGAAAGAACACGTGGTTATAGACATTTCTCATAAATTATCAATCTTCTATTTCATTATATGAGGATTTACAGTTTCAAAAAATACTCGAATCTCATCACATCAAATTCCAATGCAACAATTAGAGTATCAAACAATTAATTTTAAATTTTTAATCTCAATTATACTATCAAAGTCTTTGAGTTTAGGATAGTTAATGAATAATAGCCAGATAAACGTATTTTTCTGAAATAAGTAGAGTTCAGAGATCGCTTAAACATCATGAAACTATGCCATAGTTCCCTTTACGGTTAACAGTTAGAGAAGACTATCAAATAATGACATTATGAGTCCATCATTAATGTGAATACACAATATAGTAATAATCAAAATGTTTTATCGAATTATTGGGAACCAGAGTAGTTTTCCACATAGATTTTGATTATTTTTATGCTCAATGTGAAGAAACCAGATCTCCAGAACTAAAATCAAAGCCCGTATGTGTTTGTGTTTTTTCAGACAGAGGTGGAGACAGTGGTGCAATTGCCACAGCAAATTACATAGCTAGAAAGTACGGGGTTAAATCAGGAATTCCAATTGCATTTGCAAAAAAAAGACTTGCAGAAAGAAAAGATGCAGTTTTCATACCAGTGGATTTTGATTTCTATACTAAAATTTCAGAAAAAGCAATGGAGATCATAAAAGAGATTGCAGATATTTTTGAGTATGTTGGCAGAGATGAAGCTTATCTAGACATCACAGAGAAAGTTGATGGGAGTTTTGAGAAAGCAAATCATCTTGCACAGCAAATAAAGAATTCCATTAGAGATAAAATAAAACTTAGCTGTTCAATAGGAATTTCATCAAATAAATTAATTTCAAAAATAGCATCAGACTTTCAAAAGCCAGACGGATTAACCACAGTACCACCAGAAAAAATTGAAGTATTTTTAGATCAATTAAAAATTAGAGCCATACCAGGTATCGGTAAAAAAACAGAAGAGCGATTTTCAGAAATGAATTTAGAAACAATTCAAGATTTGAAAAAAATAGACATTTTTACATTAAATAAAGAGTTCGGGAGAAAAATAGGGGCGTATATCTACAATGCATCTAGAGGAATAGATAACGAGTCAGTAAAAAAACGTGAAGCACAGATACAATACAGTAAAATTACAACGTTAAAACAAGACTCTAAAGATTATCAATTCTTATCTGAAAACATCAAAGAACTTTGTAAAGAAGTACATGGAATAGTTAAAAAAAATAATCAGATGTTCAAATCAGTTGGGATACATTTTGTACAATCAGATTTGTCAAACAAATCAAAATCAAGAATGCTAAGAAACCCTACTACAAATATTGAAGAATTGGAAAAAACATCTGATCAGCTATTAAAAGAAGCATTAGCAAATCAAACCATCGCAATCAGAAGACTAGGGGTCAAAGTTTCAGAACTTTCAGAAATTCAAGGACAAAGCAACATCACTTCTTATTTTTAGAAATATCATTATTTTCTGATTTTTTAAGACGCCTTGATTCAATGAGAATCACTACTAAAACAAACGCAAATAGCCACGGCAAGAACATTATCTCCCCAGCTATCTTGTGATATTCTTCCCAAGCAACAGGATCAGTCGTAACTTTAAGAGCGTACCAAGACAATGAAAAAACTCGAATCAGATTGACAATAACGGTTCCAATAATTCCTAAAACAAAGTAAATTACTTTACGAGTTCTCAGAATGTTTAGTTTTAACATGAATGCCCCAATTACTAATGAAAAAATTATGATGCTATGAACGCCAGCTGATGGCCAAAATACCTGAAGAGCCATGGAACCATGATCACCACGTAAAAACATCACATTGTCTCTAGCAACTGCAGTTCCAAGATCAAGCACAGTAATTATCCAAACATTTGCTTGTACGAAATACGGAACAACATATTGTAATGGGCCAAGTGTATCATATGGAAAAAAGGCATCAAGTGAAAGGATTATTGCAGTGCCTGTAAGGAATATCGGGCCGGCAGGAGCAATTCTAATCCAACGCTTTTCAAAGAATATACTCAATGCAACAACAATGAAGATTGCCATCACCACAAAGTCCCACATCCAAGTCCAAGAATAGATTAATTGTACATCAAAATATTCTGCAGATTCTATAATGTAATCTCTTAAACCATATTCTAATGAAGCAAGATAAACAATAGTTGCCAAAGCCAAAGGGATTACAGCAAGTAGTTTTTTCTTTGAAATTACTATCTTCAATCCAATTAATTCAGCAACAATAAAGATCAGAGCAAAGAAATAACCACCCCTGCCTTCATTCCAACTCCAAGCTATAGAGTCAGGAAATGCAATCATTGCAAACAGAATTGGACTAGAAATTATGAAAATTCCAAAAATTAAATTCCAATTCTGCATTATGTTAAACCCTAAAAAGGCAAATAAATATCTCGACTTTGTAAATTTATGAAATTCATCAGATCATCATAGAAATTCAGAGTTGATTCTAGTCTTCAGCATCTTCCATTTCATTAGATTGTGAATCTCCCTACCATGGTAAATCATCTATTATTTTTGGAATGAAAATAAGTGCAGAATTTAATAATGAAACTTTATTCATAAAGCAAAATTTGACTCTAAATCACATTTTTCTCTAAATTTAGTAAGTCTTGATTCAATTCTCTTGGGTCCACCATTTTTGCAATAGGATTATTTAATCATAATTTTTGGATTCAATTCCTTAGAAAGTCCAACATCTAATTGATAATTTCTAATATATTATGAATTTGGAACAAACTTGCATTCCATTTTTAGAGATCTCACGGTTGTAAAGTAGGTAATTGCCAGTATACCAATTGCAATTATTCGGATTGGGATTTCATAATTGGTCAGAAATGCAGTTGCCGTAGCACCGACAGAACCAAACGTTGAGATTACAGCAAATCCTATTGGACCACAGCTACATGCACCTGCAACAGCCCCAATAATTGAACCAAAAATACCTCCACTCATCTTTTGTTTTGATTTTTTTAGTATGTTGATACGAAATATGTTCATTGGCAACACTAGAGCAGACAATGCAGATATAGAAACAATAAGAACAAACCCAAACTCAGTTCCAGATGGAATATGACTAACAACATAAGGTTCTAAGAAAATATACTCAGATAGAATTAGCAATCCAACTAGCATTATTGAAAAAATTACAATTGATAGGATGAGATAACTTAGATTTGAAAACACCAGATGGATTGCAGACGTCATCTAGGCCATCTGATCCAATACTTGTTTGAACACAGAGAAGGGTTGAGCACCACCAAGTTGCTCTTGTCCATCAGGTCCAACAATAAAGAATCCAGGAGTTCCTCGTACACCATGATCTCTTGCTTGTTGAACGTTGTATTGTATACGCTTAGAGTATTTCTCAGAATCAAGACAACTGTTAAACAAATCCATATCAAGTCCTAAACTGGATGCAAATGCTTTTAGTCTTTCAGAATTTGCCCAGCCACCATCAATTTTAGACTCTTGAAAATCGTAAAGCGTGTTATGATATTCCCAATACATTTCTTGATCTTCTGCACAATAAGATGCCTGAGCAGCTATTGGTGAATCACGTCCTAAGAAGGCCAAATCAACAAATACCAGATTTGCTTTTCCAGTTTCAATATAATCTTCAACTATTGCAGGTTTTGTATTGTGAAACCAATTGTAACACTGATGACATTGATAGTCACCGAATTCAACAATGGTAATTGGTGCCGCAGGGTCACCCAGTATTGGAGAACCCATTGCAGTAGAGATTGTCCCATGAGTCCTGCCCATATCTAGATTAACAGTTTCAGAAGATGATGCAGGTAACGATACAGCAACACCGGCAATAATTGCAATAACTATGATACCTATAATTACGCCCGTTTTATTCATGTTTCAAAACAGAGACTATTGGTTAAAAAAACTTATTCCAAATTACGTGAAGACCTTCTTTTGAACAAGTTTACAAATTTTGCAATAACAGTGTCAATTGGACATACCTCACATGCAATTCCAGAAGAATGACTTTCAAGATGCTTATCAAATTTTTCACGAGATTCTAAAACCAGATCACATTTTTCACAGTAAATTTTGGGCACATTATTCTTCAAGGACGATTCACAAACACTTTGAATTATTAGTGCTTATAAAGATCCTGTTGAGAATCAACATGCGATAAAAATAATGGATAAAATAGATACAGAATTTTGATCATGACACTTGAAATTTTAAGAGATTCTGTAAGGTGCTTTGTAAAACAAAATCAACATAAAATTATAATTCATGATATTTTCGAAAGATAGAATGCATTGAGGAAACATAATAAATTTCAAAGTCACAAATAATTAGATTTTAGAATATCACAAAAAAATCACGCCATAATTTTTCAAAGGTTATGGAATATCAATTACTAAAAACAATTTGATGTTAGAAAAAATTAAAAATAATCAGATATAGTGAATTCTCATGTGAACATTCAATTCAACTTGATATTGTGTTACATACCCACAATGAGTGCATGAAAACAGCTCATGTTCAGACTGAGGTGCAGTATTTTCAATTATTTTTCCAGAAATGGATGTGATGTTTATGACATCATTGTTTGAAATTACAGCAAAATTTCTTCCTTCATCTATAGAATCTAAAAATTCCTTTATCGCAGAAATTACCGCAGTAATATCAATAATTTCATCATCATCGAAAGATGACAGCGTAAACTGGTGATTTTTCAAAGTAGGAATTGCGGCCACTTGATCTGCCACATACACAAGTAAATCATTCTTAACAGATACAACATCTTTGCAGTCAATTGTGAGCATAAAATATCATAATTGAATCTATATTTTAGTTTAACAAGGATTTGAAAATGATTATTATGGTTTAATATTGTGAAGATAATTACATGGCAGATTCAGAAACATTTGGAGTAGAAAAAGGACACGGAGAAGAAGTTGTCACATGGTTAAATGAACAGGCCAAATCCCAATCTATCAAACTAGAAGCAAGGTTGTACGGCTATAACTTATCTACAGAAAATTTTGGAGAGTTTGAAATGTTTTCATGGATTGGCGATGTTCAAAATGTAAGAAGGATGATTATCAAAGCAAGTAAAAGATTCAAAGTAAAAGTCATCGAAGGAGGATATAAACCAAAAGAAAAAATTATTAAAATGAAAAAATTCGATTTTGCTAAAGTCAAAAAAGGAGACAAAACAATAGGCCAATTAGAATTTGTAGCGTCAAGATTCAGAAATAAACACTGGGAGATTCAAAATGAAGAGAGACACTAGTGAAAGCATGCAAGGAGAAGACAAATGAAAAAAATAGGCATCATAGGATTAGGGATGCTAGGTAATGCGGTGGCATTACATTTAGTGGATTCAGGTTATGAAGTGACAGCATACAATAGAACAAAAGAAAAAACAACAGAATTAAAAGAAAAAGGAGCAACCATTGTTGAATCTCCAAAAAAAGTTGCAGAAAATTCAGAATTAGTAATTATAGTAGTAAAAGATGCGGATGCAGTAAAACAGGTTTCGTTTGATAACAATGGAATTGCAAATGGAAACCATGAAAAACTAATTGTTGCAGATATGAGCACCATCGATCCTTCAGAATCAAAAAACATTTCAAAACAATTTTTGGATTCTGGAATAACTAAACTAGACATTCCAGTAATGGGAGGACCAAATGTGGCAATAACAGGTGATTTAGTCATGATGGCATCAGGAAACAGAGAAGGTTTTGATAGATGTAAAGAAGTGCTTAACACCGTATCAAACAAAGTATTTTTCCTAGGAGAAAGCGGGGTGGCTAATTCCATAAAATTAGCTATGAATCTTCAAATCACAATGTTAGCTATGGCATTATCTGAAGGAATCATGCTTGTAAAAAAATTAGATGCAGATCCTAAAATATTTCTAGAAATTTTAAACTCTACTTATTTTAAAACAGGAATGAGTGAGAAAAAAGCATACAAAATGATAGAAGGTAAGTATGATACAACATTCACACTTTCAAATCTAAAAAAAGACATCACCACCATTACAAATGCTACAAAATCACTTGGGGTAGAACTTCCTATGATCAACAAAGCAGAAGAGGTTTATGAAAATGCAATTAAAGAAGGATTTGGCGACATTGACTATACAGGAATTATAGAATATATTAAAAAAATTAATGAATAAAGACTATCAAAATACGATTAAAATTCAACAAGAATTATGAACTATGATTAGAGTGTAAGATTACGCGACTAAATGAAAAAGTTACAATTGTCACAGGACTATTTTGAATGCAGGTGGCGGTAAAACAGATTCAGAAAGACAACATCAGATTTTAAAACGATTTCAAGGGAGAGGTTTTTTCTTTTTAGAATATGCTCTATAGCTAAATCCAGTAACTAGCATAATTACTCCAGTAATGGCAAACCACATGAAAAATGATCCAATATCAGATTCATCCATGATTAACATTAAATGAATAAACATCTAAAGCTTGGGTTGAAAATGAATTACTAGATAAGAATATGAAACATCCAAATAAACACGTGACAGCAGTCTCTCATTAAGACATCATAGACAATATTAGTCATAGAACACGAAAAATCCTCGCGAATTTTAATCTAAATCAGTTACTAACTCTTAGAATTAGTTTCAAACCATTCTAAAATCTCAAAAATATGTTTGTCTGGAGGAAATATTGGATAAAACACCCTGACAATTTTGGAATTTTTTACAATCAATGTCAATCGTTTGTACATTGTCTTGTTTTCAACACGAAATGTTGGGATCTGCAGCTTCTCTTGAAATTTTAAACTACTATCCGAAATTAACTGTTGAGATAATTTTCTCAATAATGATAGCTCTGTTAATTCATCAACAGATTGAGTCGAAATACCACAAACTCTGACACCATATTCTTGTAAATCCTCAATGTGTTCATTAATTTTAATATTTTGAGGAGTGCATCCACGTGCACCTGGAATACCATTCCAGCCCAATGGTAATGCTTTTTCGGGAACAGACATCATTGGAAAAAAATACAGAACAATGTACCTAGCATCTATTTTAGAAACATCTGTCACCCCTTCTGTAGATGTCAGAGTAATGCTAGGAATTGTAATTCCAACTAAATGATCAAATTTTTCATCATTACGTGGTTGGGGGAGATTATCTGGAAGCTGTTCCAAGTCCTTATTCATACCATGTCTGAAATTTTTTATCTACATAAAAGATTCAGATCTACACGAAATTGAACCTGTTTGTAAAATTTAAGAAAAGATCTTTATACTATGAACAAACTTTCTAATTTGAAACAATTTCATTTTTTAACTTAAACGATACTTTAAATCATGAAATATCAGTACGTCCATTATTTTTATTTCGCGTGGACGTGCTAACTTAAACACCCGTGTTTTCATCTTTGGTAAGATCAAGATAGACCTTGTCACCTACAGAAAGATTCATCTCCTTGTATTCGTGCATATCAATCTTCAGCGATGTACCTCTACTACCAGACATCATTCCACCCATACCTGAAAGCATCTTGTTTAGATCCTTTACCATATCTCCCATTTTAGCAGGGTCCATCATCTTCGAAGGATCAAACTGGGATTGAGGTTGTATTCCCTCTTTAAGATCTTTGGAGGATGTCAGCGAGACTATCACGTATGGGGCACCATCAGGAGATGCATCGATTCTTTGTATTACAAATTCCTTACGCATGAAATTAACGTGAAAGTTCGCGTTTATAATTGATTTTTTTATTTTATGTGGACCTAATTGTCATTTAGTTTTCAAAACAACATAAATGGAGTCATTTTTTTCCACTTCTGTATATGTTTTCATCTCCAATATATCAAAATTAGATTCCGTTATTTTCTTCAAATCTGTCATCTCATAATATATAAAAAGTAGGCCTCCCATTTCTTCGACTTTATTTCCTTTCCAGAAGGAATGAAACAAAATTCCGTCTTGATTCAACATTTCTTTTTGTCTCTGAAAAGATTTCTTCAAATTTTCTTTAGTCAGATGATGTAATACTTTGTTAGAGTAGATACAGTCAAACGTTCTGTCTGTCTCCATAGTCACAGCATCAAGTAATAGTAAATCTGTATCTTGATGTGTTTCCTTGTATTTGTCCAGAAAAACTCGAGAACGATCTGATCCTGTCACTGCATATGATTTCTTTAGTATATCCATGTCCTTTCCAGGTCCAATCCCAATCTCCAATACAGTTGAGTTTTCAGGCAAGTGTTTGTGTAAAATCTTAATTAGTTCTGTACCGTCATAGCCTTCTGCCATCTTGATATATTGCTCCACTCCCTTCACGGTATCAAATAATCCCATGACCAATTTACATTCAATTGAGTAAAAAATCTTTTAACATGTACAATGCATTTTCATTTATGACAAAATCAATACCTGACGGATTTCACACTGTGACTCCGTCAATTGTTCTAAGCAATTCCAAGGAAGCGATAGAGTTTTACAAAAAGGCATTTGACGCAAAAGAAATTTATCAAATGCCAACACCTGATGGCAAAACAATGCACGCCATGATTCAGATTGGCGACTCTTTTGTAATGATGTCCGATGAATTTCCACAGATGGGGTGTACTGCTCCCACCACGATAGGTGGCACTTCTACTATAATTCATCTGTACGTGGAGGATTCAGACAAGGTCTACAATCAGGCAGTGCAAGCAGGTGCCAAACCTGCAATGCCAATAATGGATGCATTTTGGGGAAACAGATGCGGAAGCGTCATCGATCCATTTGGACATTCGTGGATGGTATCAACTCACAAGAAAGACCTATCTCCTGAAGAAATGCACGAGGCTGCTGAAGAATATATGTCAAAGCAACACGGTTCGTAATAGACCTTCTTTTTTTATTTGTTGAATAAAGTGTGTTTTAGCACAAATTACAGTCAGATGGGTTGTTTTCCACCTATATTTCCACGGGGATTTACAATCAGAAAATTTGAACCAAAATGAAGAACTT
The DNA here is from genome assembly GCA_905479565.1 of uncultured Candidatus Nitrosopumilus sp. Classification (GTDB taxonomy): domain Archaea; phylum Thermoproteota; class Nitrososphaeria; order Nitrososphaerales; family Nitrosopumilaceae; genus Nitrosopumilus. The sequence continues at coordinate 19,612 of CAJQMY010000013.1, read as the reverse complement.
TGAACAGCTTAGTGTGGAAATAATCCAGAGATATAATAAACATTTAGAGATCCTAGATAACATATCAAAATAGACAACCAATAATCCAAAAAATCCCAGAATGCAACGCTACAGATATACATCTAAATAGATTTGATACAGACGAGATTTATGCCTGAATTTACATGTCCAGACTGTGGTAAACGCATATTTCATGAAAACGAAACTACGTTAAAAATCGAAGAGACAATTCATTCAAAATTCTGTAGAAAAGCAGAAGGGGAGATACATAGTTTCATGCATAGAGATCCAGCACATATGGAAACTTTTGATTCAGAAAGAGAAAACGATACCACAGGAACTCCAGTATTAAAAAAATAGCAAAATATCCATTCCTCAAAATTATATCCTAGGTATTTATCATTTAAAGTAATTGTCAAAAGAATATCATTATGATTTAGTTATTGTAGGTGGAGGACCTGCAGGCTCCTCAGCCGCATATGCTGCTGCAAAGAACGGAATCAAGGTAGCATTACTTGAAAAAGAAAACACCATTGCAGAAACTGTGAGGACTAGCGGTGTAACATGGATTCAAAATATTAAAGAATTTGGAATTCCAGATGATTGTTTTAATCCAATTAAGAATTTTTCATTTTGTTCTCCCAATAACGAAGTCACAATTAGCGATACAATTCCCAGAGCTGCAGTATTAGATGTAAGGAAAACATATCGATGGTTGGCTAATGAAGCAAAAAATGCAGGGACAGACATTTTTATAAAAATGAACATCAAAAACGTAATTAAAAATGAAAAAGGAGACATCATCGGAGTTGAAGGCACAGGATCTAATGGAGAAACAACATTTCATTCCAAAGTTGTGATCGATGCCAGTGGTTTTCCATCAACAGTTTGCAAAGCAATGGGATTTGCATCACAATGGAAAAGATTTGGCGCAGGGGCCGAATACGAAATGAAAGTAGAAAATATAGATTCTGAAACATGGTGGCTAATGGTAGGACAAGAATATTCGCCTGCAGGATATGCATGGATATTCCCATTAGGAAAAGACAGGGTCAGGATTGGCATAGGTGTCGGAAAACCAGAATCAAATGTAGACCCCACTCAAAGACTCAAAGAAATCATAGAGAAAAAATTAGGACCAATAAAGAAACTAGGTAAATTAACTGAAATTGAATTTCATTATGGACTAATTCCAAATGACGGATTATCTAGAAAAACAGTTTTCAACAATTTGATTTTAGTAGGAGACTCAGCAGGGCAAGCAAATCCGTTAGTGTTAGAAGGTATAAGATATGCCATAAAATTTGGAAGAATTGCAGGAAAGGTATCCTCAGATGCAATAAAATCAGGAAACACAGACAAAGAATCACTTTATCCCTATGAAGATAACTGGAGAAAAGAAATTGAATCAAAAATTAATTCTGCAAGTAAGGTTCAAAATAGATGGATTGGTCTTACTGATGAAGAATGGGATAAAGAACTAGACATAATCAAAGAATTAAGACCGGAAGAATTTATCGACTTTATCAAAGCTGATTTTGGTTTATCAAACATGATCAAACTAGCAACACATCATCCAAAATTGGCAGTCAGGCAACTCTTCAATTTAGTAAAAGGTAAAAAATAATTATTTTACATTAAAAAAGTCGGTTACAACCACATCATAATATTATAACTGAGTTACATATACACCAGAATCAAATCCACGTGAAATAACTTCGGTAAACAATCCAGATGAACTACCCTTTAATGAAATTTCTTCAACCAGGTTACCTCTTTGATCATACACATCTACAAACAAATCTTCTCTAAATGCAAGAGTTTTTTGAACTGCGCCAGATACAATCAATTTGTCGTCATCATAAATGGCTTCAACTACAGCAACACGAGATCTCACTGGGAGATATCTTTCAATAATAGTTTTCAATTCTTTTAGATTGTTATCCACATCCTCTGCATCTTTGTCTTTAAATGCAAACTCAATTTCATTAATTACTGATGCAAACATAAGATTTTCATAATAACTTTCACCGCCAAATTTTTTAGCAAATTATTGCAATTCCTCAAAATCACGAGTCAAATCAACCATACTCAAATCAGCAGTACTGTATTCATAGTCAAAGCCATCCTCCACATGGGCAATTTGAGATGCTTTAGAATCCTTGTACTGTAGCATAACAACGTATAATCCAGGATCAACAGGAGTAATCTACGGAGTAAAGAAATCACCTTGTTTCGTATCAGTAAATTCCATACTATGTGTGGTTCCATCCATATTGTACACAGTGACATAGAGATTTTCATGTCTATCAAAAATAGATTTTTCAGGGACATCATTAATTATCCAAATGTCTTTTTCAGCATCAAATGAAATATCATAGATAATGCTATCATTGTGAAGAACCAAATGTTCACTAAGATAGTAACTAATTTCCAAAATCTTTAATTCAGCATCTACAAAATTTGCCAATTCAATCATATGATCAGCACTTACCATCATGTCATTGTATTTATCGACATGATTCATCAGGCAATTATATTCAAAGTTAATAATTAAAAATTAAATATAAGAAACACGAAGAATTTGTTCATCACATATCTCAGTGAGAATAAGATTATAATTGAAATAAAATAGTCAAAGAACATGGGCGGAGTCAGGAAAACATTTGATGAATGGGCTCAAAATGGAAGAGCAGAACTCATGGAAGAGGAGCATGGGGGAAATGTTTCAAAATTTTTAGAATCAATATCATTTGATAGACCGTTTACATTTTTAGATGTTGGTTGTGGAAATGGATGGGTAGTAAGGGAAATTGCAAAAGAAGAGAATTGTAAAAAATCCATCGGCGTTGATAAAAGTAAAAAAATGATCATGCAGGCTAGGAAAAAAATAAAGAGTAAAAAGGAAGAATATATTCACGCAGACATAGAATCAATGAAGAATAGAGAAAAGTTTGATTTTATTTTTTCAATGGAGTCACTCTACTATGTAGACTCTATTGAAATTGCACTTAAAAAAATATACAAATTGTTAAAGCCAGGAGGACAATTTTTTTGTGGAACCGATTTTTACACGGATAACAAGGCAACTGCAAGATGGGCAAATATGATGAAAATCCAGATGCATCTGCATTCTAAGAAAGAATGGAAAGAGTTTTTTGAAAATGCAGGATTTAATGTAAAAACAAAAAACATCAAAGATTTGAAAAACAAAAAGAAATGGAAAAGAGAATACGGCACATTGTTCATAATAGGCATAAAATCTGAAAAGTAATACTCAAATCTTATGACAAAATACAGTACTCATGTGAGCTGGAGCACGACATGCTGCTACGGCAGAGGAAACTCCTCCCTCCAAACAGGAAATGTGATCTGGAGATAGATAATCAGAGATGGTTGGCAACGGAGCAGAAAAGAATCCAATATGGCGCACTATGATGGCAAAACCTGAGGTTTCCATAAAAGGAATGAAAAAGACGACCCACATGGAGCAAAGCCAAACAGAGCTAATAGTTCCTGTACTAAGTTCAGGTAGGCTGCAAAGCGAAATATCGTGAAAACAGAAGGAGGGTTACTCCCAGCACACATACTTTTAATTTTAGTGCAATTGACATAGGGAATTCATAAAAATATGAATAGATAAAGTTATAGAAAAAATTCAATTCCCACATTATAAAAATATCTTACAACAGAGGTATACTTGGACAGACACATAAGGGCAATCTATAAAAACAAAAATTATTTCAAGCCTTTATCGAATACTTTGTTCATAATTCTAGAAAAACTCACGGCTGATTAGGATTCTTTTATTTTATTTGCCTGTAAGAATCGGAATTTTTGCAATGTCACTATTAAGCATGATTGCAAGTCTCACAGACATTACTAATCATTAAATTTACTGATATTTTGAATGATAAGAAAATGATTTTTTTAACAAAAATATCAAATGCTATGAACAATTTCATCTAGAGAAATATTAAGAACAGAAAATTAAAGCTAAAATTAACTCATGGAGTTAACTTGATCTTTACAGATATCTGCACTACATCTACATGTTCCATCACATAAACATGCACCTTGCATTTCACAATCACATTCTGAGCCCATTTCAACGGATGCTGCACATCCACATGCTGCATCATCCTGAGAAGAAGTTACTTGTGGAGGCGGACTTTGTTGTGGAGGTGGACTAGAAGGCTCATCATAATGACTTCGTGTTTGTTGATAATCAGCATCATCCTTTAGTTGAGCCTCGCCTCTATTGGTCTTGTAACCTCCAGATGCGTCACTAGTTTCGTAGCCTTGTAGTCTATTGGGATCAATTCCTTGTTGGCCTTGTTTTTCATTTTTGAGGGATCTGCTACTAACAAAGAAAAATGCTATACCTGCAATAGCTGCTATTCCAGCCATGCCATAAACTATCAGTACTGGGAAATCACCAGTTGAGGTAGTCATATAATCATCAGGAGGGGTTGGAGTTACACCTACAATTTCAATACCATCTAAACTATCTAAAGCACCAAATCCTATAGTGGACAAGTTTGCTGAATCAGTGGATTGAACACTTCTAACAATATACAGTTGATCAGCCATTATTTCTGCTTCAAAGACTTTTTCAACCTGTCTACCTTCTCTAATACTACTTTCACCCATAGTCCATGTTGATATAACAAATCCAGCGATTTCGTCATCCAATCCAAAAGTTCCGGCATCTACATTGATTCCAGTTGGATCAAACAGAAAATGCCAGTTAGTTAACGGTTGTTCTAAAATAAAATCAGCATCCATAAGATGTTTACCTAAAACTTCTTCAGCTTCAGTTCCAGCAAAGTATGTGTACGCTTCTGGTTCGTTATCTCTTAAAATATTAATTGGAATATTAATTTCAACATCGTTGATTATAATTTCTTTATCTGTAGATAATGCTCTCCAACCCAAGTCAACTAATGTTCTTTGACCATCATCAGTAATCACATAATCAGTCAAAGTTCCCTCTAAAATCACACGATAGTCAATTGAAGTGTTAATGTTTCTAGCTTTAAGATGAAAATCATAAGTTACATTCAAGTCATCAACTTGTGCTTGACTACCATCATTAGCAATTCCACGGTTTAATTGCTCGATAAGTTCTTGAACACCAGGATCTGAAGAATCAGCATTTCCACCCACAGTCCACTCTTTTCCTTGTAATTCATCAAAAAGATCTCCGCCATTTGGGTATTCAATAAAGACAGTTTTTAGATAAGTTATTTTGAATGGAGAGGTTTCAGTGTTAGGATTAATTCTAGCATCCAATTGTGCTGCCCAAGCAGGAGCACTAGTACCAACAACAATAAGAGTTGCTAGCAAAACAGACAATAACACAATCCGAGACACGAGTAAAATGTATAAAAATATGCTAATAAACGTATCCTAATTACCTAGATCGGCAATATTTGAAAAAGTAATATTAAGTAACAAACTTAGAAAATACAGTTTTAGAGGAATATGATATGATAACAGTCTTAGCAGGAGGAACAGGTTCAGTCAAACTGGTTCGAGGATTAGTTGCCCAAGAATCCAAAGTTAATGTAATTAGTAATGTAGGAGATAATTATTGGTTATACGGACTATACGTTTGTCCAGATATTGATACAATAGTATACGGATTAGCAGATTTACTTGATCAAGAAAGAGGATGGGGAATGAAGAAAGACACATTTAACTTTTTACGTCAAATGGAAGTTTTCGGGGAAGAGACATGGTTTAGAGTAGGAGACAGAGATGCAGCTACTCACTTAATCAGAACAAACATGTTGAAAAATGGAAAGAATCTAAGTGACATTACAAAATGGATGTGTGAGAAATTTGCAGTAAGTGCAAACATCATACCAGTTACAGATAACAGTATTGAAACAAGAATTACTACAGACAAAGGGGAATTACATTTACAAGAATATCATGTCAAACATAGAGGCAAAGATCCAATTGAAGGAATTCAATATATCGGATCAGACAAAGCTCGTCCAAACCCAGAAGCAGTAAATGCAATTCATGATGCAGACATGGTAATTTTAGCACCAGGAAATCCGTTAACATCGATCGGACCAATGCTTCAGATTAAAGGAATTAGAAAAGAATTATCAAAAATGAAGAAAAAAGTTGTCGCAGTCAGTCCATTAATCGGAGATAACGCGATTAGTGGTCCTGCAGCAAAATATATGCAGGCCGCAGGAATTGAATCAAATGCTTATGGATTAGCAAAAATGTATTCAGATGTATGTTCAAATATTATTGTAGATCCAAAGGACAGAATGCTGGCAGAGAAAATTCAAAGTTTAGATATCAAAGTTTTTGAAACAAAGATAACTATGAAAAATAAAATTGCTGAAGACGCATTAGCAAGTTTCATTTTAAAACAAGTACACGTCTAATTTGAAAATAGCCGCAATTATTCCTGTAAAGACATTCTTAAGTGCTAAAACACGTTTAGATTTACCCCATCAACAAATCAAGGAATTATGTAAAATAATGTTAGAAGAAATTTTACATACTTTATCAATTTCGCCGCAAATTGAAAAAATAGTAATGGTAACCAAAGAAAAAAAAGCAATTGAGATTGGAAAGAAATTCAACACAATCACAATAATTGATGAAAAAGAAGAAAGTGTCAACAGTGCAGTAGCATTAGCTGACAAATATCTTTTGGAAAACAACTATGACGCATCAATTGTAGTTCCTCAAGACATTCCGTTTATCAAAACTCAAGATATTGATTTTATGCTAAACTATAAGATGCACCCCAATTTTACAATAATTGTCCCTTCAAGAAGATTTGACGGTACTAACGCACTGGCAAGAATGCCAATAGATCTGATGGAAACTCATTATGATGAAGATAGTTACAAAATCCATATGAATACAGCAAAAAAACACACACTCAATGTTGCAATGGTATTTGTAAAAAGAATAATGTTGGATGTAGACAATATGGAGGACCTCAAATTTTTACTAGAACAAAATGAAAAGCCAGAGATATCAGAAAAAATTAAAAAAGTACTAGGACTATAACAAAAAAATCAAAACATAAAAAATTATCAGTGCAGGTACAAAATCACAGCATTCCAGTATGATAACGACAGGTTTTTCTACATGTTACAGATCAATGGTATTTTAAGAATTTTGGATCATGTCATCAAATTTTAAAAAGAATGGTACAACTAATCATCATCTATTTCCATAGAGAGTTCTGCAAAGTCCATAATTATCTTTATGCTGTAAAATTTGGTTGCTGTCAATCCTTCAATCATACAAACAATTGATCATACAGTGTGTTTTGATATTCTAGCGTGATCAGGATCCAAATCCTCCCAAACCACATCATAGCCAATTTTTGATAATAAGTCAGCATGACATGAATCTGGAATTTTTTGTAATGTTAGTATCTTGCAAGCATCTACAAACTTAGAAACTTTATCAAGATTATCGCATGTGTTGCGGATTTTTTCTTTTGAAATCAGAAATGTTCCAGCCACAACATAATTATCAGGATAATCAGCAAGAAGAATTTTCAATGCCGCTTCCTCGGGAAGAGAATTTTCAAGAGCAATTTGCGCTATAGAAATCAAATCCAGATTTTTTTCATCCAGTTTTATTTTGGCGTGAATCTTTTCTTCAATTATTTCAGCGTCAATTTTTTTTAAATATTCTAAGATAGGCTTGATTGAAACGTCTTTTTGAAAAGTAAAAATCTTGTCTTCAGAAATTGTTTCAATCTGTGAACATGCCAAATCAGAATTTACTGCCACCAGTAAATCAATAGTTTTATTGTTTTTATCATCATCAAATAGCACTTTTAGCTTAGCAGCCTTCCTCTCAAGATAGTCTTTTGTCCAAAATCCCACAATTTCAAAATATACTTTTCTTCCAAATCGCTCAAATACAAAATCAGGAATCATGGCCTTACCGTCCACAATTAATGGGTTTGGTTCTCTGGAAATTTTCCATCCAAATTTGTCATTTTGATCAAAATGTTGATGAAATCTCTTTGCAAATGCAGCTTCTGTAGAACTGTCATAGACATAATCATCATCATTGTGGTATGTGGACTCTATCGTTGGGCGAAAAAATTCTTTGTCACTTTCATTGGATAATTCAAATGAATAAATTTTCCGTCCATCGTCTGTTTTTTTCACTATTGAGCCATTAATTTTCCAAGTTGGTGTGCCGACAATTGAGGGCAATAATTTGGCCATGGATGTACCATATCTGTCGGTCATTTTGAATAGGCTGAATGGTCCTTCCAAAGTACAATTGATGGAGTCATCACCAGAAATGTGCTCTGAACAGTATTCCAAATTATACATCAAACCATATTTTTTAACATTACGCAAAACTTGCTTCCAATGCAGACCACCTTTTACATAGAATTCCAATTTAGTGCATTTGAAAAGAAGTGTTTGAAACAGTGAAAGATTATACCATAAAATTAGATCTTTAGTGTTGATAATGTCAAATTGCGTTAATATCAAATTTTCATCCTTATCACTCCACATGATAGTTTCAACAATTTTTGATGAAATATGCATCTGATCTGCAATTTTCTGTATGATGTCTTGTCTCTGGGAATCAGACAAAGCTAAACCTTGCTTTGATGATTCTTCAAACAATTTTTGTCTTATGAACATAGGAGTTGCAACAGACGACAATGTGTTTAATCGTTCAAAAATAGAACGCCTCTCCAACAATGCAAAGAATCCCCGTACTAGCTTGTAATCATATTCGGATTCAAGTAATCTAATCTTTTGTAGCAACTCCCCTTTACATTGTCTATTTTTTTGTGCATTTTTAAAAAATATAATGAGTTTGTTTGCAAGCTCATAGTCCGTACCGTTGCCAAAGTTAGCAGTGCAAAATAATGGGGTTATCTTACCTCGGTTAATTTTGGTGCGCAGTAATTCATATGAAAGCATCAGAAGGGACTCCCAATTATTTTTGTCATTTTTTCAGACAATGTATCACACTCCAGAGGAGGATGAGTCTTGATTTATAGAATTTTTGTTTAATGCAGTTATTCTTTTTGCGCTGGTGTTTGTTTCTCGTGTATGTTTTGAAACCAGTTCAACTAGCCTTGCCTTTCTACCATCTTGTTTTGGCCTTAGAATTCTGCCTAATCTTTGGATCAGTTCTCGTCCGCTGCCTGTCCCACTCATAATTATGCCCAATTCTGCATCAGGAACATCCACTCCCTCATCCAATACTCTGGAGGTGACAACTGCATTGTATCTGTCAGATTTGAATCCCTCTAAAACATCTCGTCTTTCGTCTTTTACTGTCTTGTACGTGATGTACGGAATAAGGAATCTATTTGAGAGATCATACACCATTTTGTTATTCTGAGTGAAAATGATTGTTTTTGTATTCTTGTTTTGTTGTAATATTTTTTGTAATTCATCTATCTTTGATTGGCTATTTAATGCAATCTCATTTGCTTTATTTCTTGCAAGCATTGCTTCTCTTGCAATCTTGTTTTTGTTTGACATCATGATTAATTGTTTAAGATTGTGCATTGATGAAACTTTGAATCCTAACTGTCTGAGATTTGTTAGAAATTTCGTATGATTGGTTTCATATTCTTTTTGCTCTTCTGTAGTAAGATTAACTTGAATTCTATCTATGATGTACTCTGCCAGGTGTTTTTGGTCTGAGAGTTCCTGCGAACCAAGACGAAAGACAACTCCACCAGTAAGGTATGGTATCAATTCATGTAATTCGTCTTCTCTCTCTATTGTTGCAGTGAGACCCAATCGGCATGGTGAAATAAACTGTTCAGCAATTGAGCGGTATCCAGATGCAGGAAGATGATGCACTTCATCAAAGATTATCAATTTGAATTGATTTCCTATTGAAGATGCTCGAAGATATGCGGAGTCATATGTAGTTACTGTGATTGCCTGAAGGTTATCTTCACCTCCACCTAATTTTCCAATAGAAATGTCTTGAGAATTTTGATCATTAATTGAGAGATATTTGGCAATATTGTTTTTCCACTGCTCCATCAAATCAATTGTTGGAACCACCACCAATGTAGATGCATTTACTTTTTCGATTGCTTTAATCCCTATAGCAGTTTTCCCGGCACCAGTAGGCAAAATGACACATCCCCTCATGGATGTTTTTTCCCAATTTTGTATGGCTTGCAGTTGATAATCTCGTAGTTCTAAGTTTCTCATTTGAAATACAGGCGATGATATGAAATCAGGTACATTGTCAACAAAATCCAAATTACTTTTTTTCAAATATTCAATAATTTCTGAATAGTTCAAACCATAGGATCTGAGAGCTTTGATTCTATCATCATATTTTGTACCTGGAATTTGGATTAGTCCACTATCCTCAATACGGATAGTGCCTTTATCAAAAAATAATTTTGGACTGGGGAATGATGAATTAGGCAGCAAATCTATTATTTTTTTATAAATATCACTATAATCATTTTTTGATTGCCATTCGTATCGTATTAGTCAATGTATGATAAAACTATGTTTTGAATTTCAAAAGGAGATAACTCTTCGATTTTTCCTATACAATAATAGTGAAGATCTCTTTTAAAAATATACAATACAATTTTTAAAAAATTTTTCTTTACAACAATTCACTAGTTAATCTGGGATTTTTATGCTGAATTATGTTGAACAAACTTAACTCAATATCTTCATAATGTTCAAAATTAAACAATAATTAATTGATAAAATCAAACCGAAATAAAACAAGAAGAAAAGATCAACAGATACCATTAAAAAGCCAGTTATAGGTATACTTATAAGTAATGAATTAGAAAATCTTAAATAGTATCACAAAAGATTTTGAGAAAAAATGGTTAAAACAGCTAATCCAAAAGACAAATGTCCCAGATGTGGAAAGGGAATTCTAGTTACAGATGCCAATACGGGAGAAAATTTCTGTGGAAAATGTGGTTTTGTAATTACGGATAAAACAGAAGAATCAGGTCCAGAATGGAGGTCATTTTCTAACGAAGGTGAAAACAAAAGCAGGGCAGGAGTGCCAACATCACTAGCAATGCACGACATGGGTTTGGCCACAATAATCAACCCACAAAACAGAGACGCAACAGGCAAGCCACTAACTGCAGCAATGAAGAGCACTATTGAAAGATTAAGAACTTGGGACAGTAGAAGTCAAGTTCATGAACCAGTAGATAGAAACTTTAGACAAGCATTTAGCGAGTTGGACAGATTAAAAGATAAACTTGCAATAGGAGATGCAGTGATTGAAAAAGCAGCTTACATTTACAGAAAGGCCTTAGAAAAAGGACTGGTAAGGGGACGTTCTATATCGGCATTAATTGCATCTGCACTTTATGCAGCATGTCGAGATACAGGAACACCAAGAACTCTAAAAGACATAGGTCAAGCAAGTAACATTAAGCGGAAAGACATTGCAAGATGTTATAGATTATTACTTAGAGAATTAAACTTAAAGATGCCCGTAGTTGATCCTGTAAAATGTATTTCAAGGATTGCAAGTAAAGCAGGGTTGTCTGAGAAAACAAAAAGAAAAGCAACAAAAATCCTACAAACTGCGGAAGAAAAAAAAATATCAGCTGGTAAAGACCCAATGGGATTGGCTGCTGCTGCACTTTATGTAGCATGTGTAACGATTGGAGAAAATAAAACTCAGAAAGACGTTGCAGAAGCTGCAGGAGTCACCGAAGTTACAATTAGGAATAGATACAAAGGATTGAAGGTAGCACTAGACCTCTAATGTGAACTCTCTTTGAGAATAAAACCTATTCACACATAAAATACCAATTGAAAAGACACCTGCAGCCATTAATAGAATTTCTAAAGTAGACATTAAAGGATGTAAAAACGCATCTTCAATAGAGATTACATTTAATTGAGAAATAAAATTAGCGTATGAAAAAACAAAATAATTTGCAGCCCAATGGATCATAAGAGAAGCAACAAAACCATATCTAAGATACACCCAACCTAGAATAATTCCACTTGCTGCAGCTTGGGCAAATTTTCCAGTACTCCAAGAATCACTAAATGCAATATGTGCAAATCCAAATAGAACACCTACAAAAATTATCAAAAGAAATGCTTTTTTTGCATCATAAATATCCAAATTAGAAGGATTCCACAGACACCCAACAAAATATTTCAATGAAGATCTTGCAGAATACATGACAAACAACGGAATACCAACCAAAAGCAGACGAAATCCAAACTCTTCAATAATAGGGGCCAATGTAACATAGAAAAATTGAATTAAATCATTTTCAACCAAAGGAGGAATGATTTCAAGACCAATTCCTTCTTGAACATAATTTATCAAAGTGGAGATCAAGATTAAAATTGAAAACCATTTAGTTATTCCAACCATATAATTTACGCGCGTACTATATCTTCCAAATGAGATAAGAGGTGAAAGAGTTTTGAAAATGTTATGACGAGGTCCAAGAATGGCAATCACAAAAAGAACAAGATAAAAAATCCACAATACGACAAAAGCATCACCTATACTAACCTCAAGTGGAGATTTGTAAAAATTAGCACCCTCAAAAACATCCAAATGAGTCAAAGGATATTCAAAATTAATATCACCTCCAACATCGGTTTCAAAAACTACATAAATTCCAATTGGGAATGAAATCAAAAGCAACCCAAAAACTACGGAAAGTAGTGCAGCAAATGGAATTCCGATTAACTGAAGTATCTTATTTGAATTTTGCAATTGCACTCTAATGTAATTCTATTGTATCTTCTGCAAATCCTAAATTAATCAAAGTGTCTTTGATTGTATCACGATGATCTCCTTGTAAGAATATGTAACCTTCTTTTGCAGTTCCTCCACACGCATATTTATTTTTGAGATCTTTTGCCACAGTTTCTAAATTATTTATCTTAGGATCCAATCCTTCAATCATAGTGCCCTTTTTCTTAAAACGTCTAGTTTCCAACCTAATAATGATTTTAGTACTATCTTTGGCAAGTTCACCACATGCGCACAAATCTTCTGGAAGACCACAAGTATTACAAATTACCGCCATTCGTTCGAAATAAATTTAATTATTCACACTATTAAGCCTTGTTTGAATATTATAAAAAAATAAAAAATAAACGGATTTTTTAGATAGGAAATCAAAGATAATCAGTGACAGAAGAACTTACAAAAAAAGCAGCTGAAATGCTTCTCCAAGGAGCCACATTACTCAGTGAGCCCTGTCCATATTGTACAGGAGTCAGAGTAATAAAAGAAGGACAAGCGTTATGCGTTAATTGTGGCAGACAACCAGAAAAAAAAGAGATACCAAGTGAAAATCAACCAAACGAGTTATCAGCAATAGAAAAAATATTTGAGAAAAAATTGGAGAATCTGTCAAATGAACTAGAACATGAAAAAGATCATGAAAAACAACAAAACATCCTAAAAACGATTAATGCATTGTTAGAAACAGCTAAAAAAATGAAATGAAAATAATAAAGTTTTTATGTTAAAATTCGTGAGGACGAATTGTAATGGCAGATAAGAAATCAGCACCACTTCCAACGTCAGGTGGGGGCCTCATGAGATTCTTTGAAGATGAGACAAAAGGATTCAAAATAGATCCAAAGATCGTAGTATCAATTCCAATTAGTTTAATTGCAGTTTCATGGATAATCGATTTATTTTTTGCTCCGTGAAGGAACAATGGAACAAGAGATAGATGACGTTTCAAATATACACAATAGATTTTCCCTTACTCTAATTAATCCATCATCAAAATATTTTTCATTAGTTGTTTCAATGATAGTATCATCAGTTACAGTTTTTGCAATATATTTTGGATATTTAGGCAATTTAGGGTTTGAAGAAAATTGGCATCGATTACCAGTCGTTTTAGGAGTATTACTTTTAACACAATTATTAGATACACGATTTGCAAAAAAGAAAGAATATTCAAAGTCATTGCATTCATCCCTTTTTGGAAATATGCTATGGACTGTCACATTGTTGATGGGAATACTCGCAAGCATAGTTTTGTCAAAAAATTTAGAACTATTTTTCATTACTTTTGGATTATTGCTTTTTGCATCTTTTAGAATAGGTATTTACACTACAACTCTTGGTGCGAGTTTAAAAAAAGCTTGGGCCATTTGCCTAATTCAACCACTAGCAATGTTTTTGGCATTAATTCCACAGGATTTATGGATTTCAATACTCAGTGAACCAATAGGATTAGGATACGGCATATCTTTTATCATAATTGCAAGCGCATGGTCGTTGGCAACAGACAGAGCAGGAAGACCAGGGATGGAGAGCACGCATAAAACAATTCAAGCATATCTCGCATCACAAGGAAATGATTTTGAGGATGCCGAAATGCTCATGGAAGAACGCTCAAGTGAAACAAAAATAAATACATCACAAATAAAATTTTCAACTCAGAACGGCCAAAAGGAATTCAGAATGGTGTTACCAGGAATACACCCAGGACCGTATCATCCCGTTGGAGGAAGCAACATCCCTTACCTAATTTACAAAAGGTTGTCATCATCAGCAATGATCATGCACAGTATTTCAGATCATGCATTAAATCTTCCATCAAGAAATGAAGTTGAAAAATTTTTGAAAGATTTAGAGAATAGCAAAGTCAAAGAAGAAGGCATGCAATGTACGGAACCAGTAACAGTCCAAATAAACAAAGCTAGAGTAACAGGTTTACTTTTTGGAAACAACCCACTACTGTTTTTATCATTATCACCACAAGGAATGGAGGATCTCCCCAGTTATATAAAAACAGAAATAGTCCAGTATGCAAATAATAGAAATTATGCAAGAACATTGATTGTAGATACTCATAATGCAATGGGTGAAGAAATTTCAAAAGAAGACGGAGAAGACATGCTAAAAGCTGCTAAATCATGTTTGGATACTCTAATTATAAAAGAGAATTTTCCAATAGAATTAGGGTATGCAAATACTGATGAAATGGACGTATGGACAGAAGACTTGGGAATGGGAGGATTAGGGATTATTTGTCTTAAAATTAACGAGAAAAAATATTTCCTAGGATGGGCAGATTCCAACAACATGGAAAATGGAATCAGGGAGAAAATTATAGATATTTTTGCAAAAAAAAACTATCAATTACTTGAAATCTGTACATCGGATACACATTATGCGCAAGTTAAAGCCAGAAACAGAAACGGATACTACCAATTAGGATTAATTACAAGTGGAGATAAACTAGCAAAATGGTTTTTTGAAATTGCAAAAAGTGCAGAAAACAATACCACATCTGCAAAATTTGAAATTTTAGAAAATGAATCAAATGTAAAAGTAATGGGACAGGGAATTTATGAAGACTATTCCAAAGCATTGGATAATTCATTAAAAATTACCAAAGGATTTGTGATTGGATGTGTAATATTGTTTGTAACTAGTCTGTTCCTATAGTCTTCATTTGATCAATATTACCATAAAATTCATCAATAAATGAAGCAAACTGAAAAATTGGCACTATTGGCACATTCTTAATAAAATCAATTTTATCCTGATACAAAGTTACAATTACAGGAACAGCCATTGCTCCAGGAGTTTTTTCAACATAGTGCTTTGTCCTAGCAATTTGTTTTTTTACCATAGCAAATAAAGCAGATGGGCTGTTACGTTTCCAATGTTTACAATCAATCAAAATCGCAATACCAAGTCTAATTCCAACAACATCAATTTCCATTCTAGGTTTTGTCAGCATCATATTTTTTATCACTGCAAAATTCTTTTCAGATAATATTTCAGCGGTTAGCCCTTCAAAATTTCTCCAATCCAAAGCAACCGAAATTTCATCAATTGGAAAACCTTTTTCTAATAATTTTACTGCGATTTTTAATTTATCACCATCTTCAAAATAATACGAATCATCTTGTTTTATTCCAATGCCATTTGTAACAAATTCATTTAAAATTATTTTAGAATCAGAAAAATTTATTTTTGTAACAGCAGAAAAATCTTGTACAGACACACCTCCCGGAATTATTCCTTGTAATCCAATTTTCATTTTAGGGTGAATTTTCAATCATAGTTTTTAATTCATCATAGAAATATAGGTTTTAGTACATGGTTTTGAAAGTATCAACATGAAAATTATGCTAGTTGTCATACTAGCTCTTTCAATGGCAACAATAATGCACAATGAATCATTTGCAGAAAAAAATACATTTTTTGATTCAGTAAAATTCATTCAATATTTAGATGAAAACACAGCATTAGAAGAAGTCAGAAATGGGAATTTAGACATATACTATGACACAATCCCAGCAGACAGATTAGAAAACTATCAAGGCAAAGAAGAATTGCAAGTTTTTGATGCAACAAGTAGATTTTATAGCATTCTAGTAAACCCTGCAGAATCAGAAAAATTCAACCCTTTTTCAGATAAAGATGCCAGATTTGCCTTAAATTATTTAGTAGATAGGAATTTGATAGTAAATGAGTTAATGGGAGGATACGGGGCTACAAGCATTTCATATTATGGTACTTCAAGCCCAGAATTTCTGACGATAATTGAACAGTTAGAGACGTTCAATTTCAAATACAATCCAACATTAGCAAAAGAAATCATTTCTAAAGCACTAACAGAGAAAGGTGCAATCAAAAAAGAAGGAAAATGGCAGATGGGCAAAGAACCAATAGAAATTATAATTTTTATTAGAAGTGATGATCCCATAAGAAAATCAATAGGAGAAATATTAGCAGTAGAACTAGAAAAAATAGGATTCACAGTGAAAAAAGATTTCGGGGATTTGAATAAAGCATTCACAATAGTCTATGGTTCAAATCCATCAGACGTAAAATGGAATTTATACACAGAAGCATGGCAACGTTCAGCATTTGTAAAATACGATTCCTCAGGATTAGGACATATGTATTCTCCTTGGTTTTCAAACATGCCAGGATTTAATGATCCAACATATTGGAATTATAAAAATGAAAAATTAGATACAATTACTCAAAAAATATACACAAGTGATTTTGAAACGGCAGAGCAAAGGGCAAAATTAATTCAGGAAGCAGTAGTAGAAGGAATTAGCGAATCAGTTAGAATTTTTCTAGCAAATAAAATTGATCAATACGTAGTAAATGAAAAAATTAATGGGGTAGTAAACGATTTTGGAGCAGGAATACCAAGCAGATTCACGCCAATTAATGCTAAGAGTGATCATGAAGAGTTGACAATAGGAGTCAAACAAATCTATCAAGGGGCATGGAATCCAGTGATGGGGATGACGGATAGTTATAGTGTACAGATATGGGGAATAATTTCAGATCCAGCTACATTCAAGCACCCATTTACAGGAAAAACAATTCCAATTAGAGCAGATTGGCAAGTTGAAACGGCAGGTCCAAACGATAAATTAGTCATACCTCAAGAAACAAAAATTTGGAATTCAGCATCACAGCAATGGGAAGATGTAGGGCCCAATGCATTTGCAACTAGCAAAGTGACATTTGATTGGAAACTCAGTAATTGGCATAATGGACAAAAAATGGATATTAACGATATTTTACATGCATTGTATTTCACCATAGAGTGGGGAACCCAAATAGATGAAAATGATAAAACTTTTGACACAGAATTTACCCCCAGAGCAGCACAAAGTATTCAGACAATCAGAGGAATAAACACAGTAGACGAAAATACCGTTGAAGTGTATGTGGACTATTGGCATTATGATGAAGGAGAGATTGCAGACTGGGCAGATATAGCAACTCTAGTTCCGTGGGAAATTACAGCCGCAATGGAGAAAGCAGTAATCGATGGAAAGGTTTCATTTTCAAGATCAGGAGCAGTAAGTAAGAGTGTCAATTGGTTATCGCTAATCATACCAAATGATGCAGCCATCATCAAAAATTATTTGCAAGAATTTAAAGAAACAGACTACATTCCAGAAGCAATAAAAAAGAATAATCAAAGTGTGGAATATCATAAAAATAGATATGATTCTTCAATTAATTGGATTCAGACTAAAGAACATGCAGTGATAAGCAATGGCCCATTTTATCTAGAATCATACTCACCAGAATCAAGAACAATCAAAGTAACGGCATTTGATGATGATTCATATCCATTCAAAAAAAGCGAATGGTCAAGATTTGAGGAAACAAAGTTTCCATCAATTGAGAAAATAGACATGGAAAAACTAATACAAAAAGGAGAAGAAATCACGCTAAATATTGAGACTAAAAATTCAGATTCAATATTGTATTTTTTAACAAATAGTAAAGGAGAGAAAATAATCTCAGAGACAATAGACACAAAAAATGGTAAAACAGCTATCAAAATTAATCCAGAGGCCTCAAACAAACTACACACAGGTGCAAATAACATCAAAATATTTGCAATTTCAAACTCGGTGTTAAAACCAGACTTTTACGAATCAAGTTTCATTACTGTAAATAACAAAAGTGAATTGCCAATAACAGTGCACAAAAATATTGAATTCGCCGATAATGAACCATCGTATTGGATTTGGGCAATGCCAATAATTGCAATAGTGGGAGTTATAATATTTTTTAAAAAAAATCAAAGTAAACCATAATCTTTTAAAATTAGATCTACTTGTGATTCATTTTCAAGATTAGAATATTCTTCCAAAAGATTTTGATTAAGTTCATAGAATGTATGACCCCATTTGAATTTGTCAAGTAATTCCAAAGCCTGATCTTTAGAATCCAAAATAAACAAAGATGCTGCTAATGCCTCAGCAGTAGTTAATTTATTTAATTTTGAATAATTCACAGGATTGCCGGCAAGTAAAGGAGGTAATTTTCTTTTGATACCAGAAAATTTTTTAGAAAATGCTTGATCCGCCAGATTCCAAGAACAATCTATGCCAATTATCGTATTGATAGTGGATTTATCTTTAGGAAGTAAAGTTTTTTCAGAAAACGGATCTAATACCAAACCTTTAGAACCAATTTTTTTAATGTTTTGCGCAAGACCGAATTTAACCATTTTAGCAGCGGTACATTTTTTTGGATCATCTTGATAAAACATCAGCACTTGTAATTTCATTTCAACAGGAAATAGAATTAAGAGTATTTTGGATTTACTCTAAAGTTTTGTAAGTAACTGCATAATAAAATTATATAGTTATGATTCGATTTTATATCTAAAAATTAGACATTCACTAAAGCAGTTTTACATTTTGTTTTAATTTTTGGAATTAAAGTAATTTCTACTAATTATCTATTTAATGAATGGGAAGTGACACTTAAGCCGTTTTTTAAAAAAAGTGGATCCGACAGGATTACATACAATAATGTTTTAATTCAAGGTCTACGTCAACGTATAGAAAGGGACATTTTCATAGGTTAACAGTCAAAAAATGTATATCTATTCCCCAAACCCATTAAAATTCTATCAAACTTGAATTGGATGAATTAAACTAAAAATAGAATTCCCCATGACCGTCCAAGGGATGGGCATAATTTGGCCCATCCTTTTCAAATCATCTTTTATCAATTATGAATTGATACGATTCACCTGATGAATGAGATGAACGAATCATTCGTTTTGCTTTTATGTAAATTTTGAAAACATCATACATGAGTAATCAAG
>CAJQMY010000012.1 GCA_905479565.1 uncultured Candidatus Nitrosopumilus sp. | reverse complement strand
ATCGTCGTTTGAGAATGCTGCACCATCGGATCTTCCGTCACCCCAGATAAAATGTAGATTTTCACCATCGGCATGACTTGTTTTTCCTTTTGGCTTTACGTCATTATGACAAAAGTCTTCAGGAATTTGTAGATCTACCATGATAACATACTTTCAGAATATTATTTAAATCTAGAGAAAATTAGTTGGGACTAAATTAAAAACAATATAAAAATCAGAAATTCCCAGATTTAGATTCTAAAAATTACAAAATTTTTGCTGCACTTTCGTGTTTTTCGACATTTGATTGATCAACCTTAATTGCTGCTGGCGGACATACTGAGACACAGGCCATGCACCAAATACAATCATGCTCTCTGATTGGATCTGCTTTATCCGTAAGATCTTTACGCTCATCTTTTACATCGCTGCCAGTACCTGCAAAGGTTTGACCGACAACGTCTTTTGCTGGAATATCTTTTTCAGTTCTGTACCATTGGAATACTTGCACAGGACAGGCTTCAATACAAGCACCATCTGCAACGCAAGAATCCCAATCAACTGCAACCATTGTGCCACTAACGCCAAGAGGAACTTGTTCTTCATCTCTTGCCACATATGCTGCAACAACATCTACATCTGCCAATGTTTCGGCTTTTGAGCCATCAGTGTTTGTCGTTTTGCCTGGGCCCCACATAATATGGAAATTTCCATCATCGAGATTAATTTTTCCAGTTGGTTTCAGACCTTCAGGAAAATTTTCTGCTATTGGCATGATATAATTTTCTAGCAGTTATTATTTAAAGCTAGACAGCCGTATTTTGAGCAGACAAATAAAGAATCGATCAACTAGGAACAAAAAATTTCCTTACGTTCATAACGATCAGATGTTAATTCTCTGGATATGGATATTATCAAGTATGATGTGTATAAGGGACCAAACCTTGGAGTGTACATTACCGTCAACGATAGTATCGGCCTAGTTCCAATGGGGTTTGCTCAAACCAAATCAAATAAGCTTGCAAAATATTTAGACATTGAAATTCATCATACTGCAATTGCAAACACTAGACTAATTGGGGCATTATCAGTTATGAACAATAAAGGAATCTTGCTTCCAAACACCGCTTATCAAAATGAATATGATTATCTAAAAGCTGAAACAGACTTGGAAGTTGGTGTACTTGATACCAAATTTAATGCGCTAGGAAATGTAATCTGTGCAAATGACAAAGGGGCAGTTGTATCACCTTGGTTATCAAAACAAGATTGTCAAACAATTTCAAATGTTCTAGGAGTAGAGGTAATTCAGAAAAAGATTGCAGGATTTAATCAAACAGGAGTAGTTCTTGTTGCAAATGCAACTGGTGCCGTAATCCATCCAGAAACAGATGAGAAAGATATGAAGACCATAGCCGATGTATTAGGCACAAATATCGAGCAGAGTTCGATTAACAACGGAGTTTCATATGTGTCGTCAGGGATCCTGGTAAATAACCACTGTGTAGTTGTAGGGTCATTAACCAGTGGGTCGGAGATCATGATGTTGACTAAAGCTTTTCTAAATTAAAAACAGATTTCGGGTCTTCAGTTATTTTTTCTAGAGATATAGTTCCTTCAGTCCCGCTTACCATGTCTTTAAGGACTACATTTCCATTTTCTAATTCCTGCGGTCCGACTATAATTGCAAATTGTGCATTTGTTGCAATATCCATTTGTTTTTTTATGTTACGTCCTGCTAAATCAATGTCGACTGGAATGTTGTTAAGTCTAAGTAACGACGTAATGGAGTGAGCAACTTTTTGCATCTCTTCATTGATGTACAATACTGCAATTCTTTTTTGTTTAGTTTCTGAAATTATTTTTTGCTCTTGCATTGTTAAAATAATTCTTTCAACTCCTCCTGCAACTCCTGTTGCGCCAATGTCTTCTCTGTTGAATGCCTTAGTTAGAGTGTCATATCTTCCTCCTCCAGCTAAAGCACCTAAAGTTGAATTTTTGTCAAATACTTCAAAGACAATCCCCGAATAGTAATCCAGTCCTCGAACAATTCCAAAATTAATTCTAACATTTGAAACCCCCCTATTCTCTAGCGAATCAACTAACGCTTTGAGTTCATCCCATGATTCTAGTTGTGAAACATCAAATGCCTCTTCCACTTTTAGAATCGAACCTTTGATTTGAGAGAACTCCAGGATTCGCTCTAGTTTTTCAGTTGCATACCCCTTTTCTTGAAATTCTTTTAGAATTTGATTTTTTGATTTTTTGGCAATTTTGTCTACTGCACGTAAAATATCAGCAACCAGTGCCGGATCTTTCGAATCAAAAACTTTGTTGATGTATGATTCTACAAGATTTCTATGGTTGATGTCAATTGTGATATCTTTGAGTAATAGCGAATCAAACAATCTGGAGGTAATTTCTATGATTTCAGCTTCTGATTCAAGACCAAGTTTTCCATAAACCTCAATATCCCATTGGTGAAAGTATCGGTACCTGCCCTTTTGCGGTTCATCATATCTGAACACGCCTCCAAATGCAGATATTTTTGCCGGGAGCTTCATTGATTTTTGGGCTGCAGCATATCTTGTGAGTCCCATTGTAAAATCAAAACGTAACGCAACCTCTCTATCCCCCTTATCTTTGAAAAAATAAATTTCGTCTCTAATTCCCGGACCGGATTTGGTTTCTAGAGTGGATAATAGTTCAATTGGAGATGGATCCATAAACGAAAATCCGTACAGGTTTGATAATTTCTTAAAATGACTCCTAATGTGTTCAATGTTTGCATTTTCTTCGCCCTCAAAATCTTTCATTCCACGTGGTAATTCCAAGACAATTAGATGTCAGACAGTAGTGATTTAGATATTTCTGTGATAACTAATAGACTTAAGTGAATTCAAAAAATTTCATGCGTATATCATGAAGGTTACCGTAAAAGAAGGATGGAGTAACACAAGTAAGTATGCAGTAACTACCATAGTTGGAAGTCTTTTAGCAATAACTGCAGTTATAATATTTGACTAATTTCTTTTTGATAAAAATGCAAACAGCCAATAGTGCATGATTTTTCTATTCAAATCTGCAAATCCTTCTGCATTGTCATTCCACGTCTTTGCAGTATTTTTTATTGATTCAATATTTGATATGGCAAGTTTGTTATAGACAGTTCTAAATTTTAGTGCCTCCTCGCTCATACTCTCTACAATGTCTTGTGCACTTTTTGTAAAATTCAATCCAGAACAAGACATGAATTCTTTGCATAGTGATGTGTTTGCAGTGATCGCATTTCTCCATGTCTTGTAGCACTCATTTTGTAAATCAAATAATGTTTGTTGTATATGTGGAACTGAAGATTCCAGTTCTGTAAAATACTTGTTGTTTAGCTTATCTAGAATTTCAAAATCTTTATTTTCACTCATGTGTTAACTAAGAAATTTACGAATTTAAGATTATTGCGACAGTTTGAGGCTGATTCACGGCTTTAACTGGACAGAAATTGGCCTCTGACCAAATTTCATAAAAATTACGTTTGCACTCTCTATGAGCGATTGAACATAGGGATAGTTCGGGTTTCCCAGAATATCGTTTTTGATCATACTGAGATAATGTCTTTGCTGTTTTACCAGTCGTAGTTTTTTTGATTTTGATATCGTAGAGTTTTTCAATTCTCCAAGGTTTGCAGAAACATCACAGAGCTTGATCAATTTTGCACTAAATGATGACTCTTTGAGTTGGATTGCATATGCTTTCTCTCTCTTTTTTCTAGTCAATTCCATGTCTTTGGATATTGAGGATACCAGCACTGCAATTTCACTTTCAAACTGTTCATACAGATCATCAAAAGTTGTTTCCGTTTTATCTATTGTATCATGCAACCATCCCGCACAAAATATTTGCTCATCAATTGCACCCAGACTTTTGAGTCTGCTTACAACATCATCAAGGTGTTTTGAATAAGGTGTGACACCGTCTTCTCTGAATGCTCCTGCATGTCTGCTTTTTGCAAATAATTCTGCATTTTTTACTAGATCCAAAATATTCTGAATTTCTTTATGTTTTGTTCAATATTAGCCAAGTAAACTATATTCCAAAGAAAGATTGCAGGATACCATGTCAATTGAGAAAACACTCCTAGGGGATTTGGAGATTTGCAGAATTCTTAATGGAATGTGGCAGGTTGCAGGAGGCCATGGTCAGATTGATTCAGAATCAGCAGTAACTGATATGAAAAAATACCAAGACTCAGGATTTGCAACGTGGGATTTGGCAGACATTTATGGTCCTGCCGAATCCTTGATTGGAAAATTCAGAGCCAAAGGTGGAGATAATTTTCAAGCAGTAACAAAGTTTGTTCCAAATCCAGGTCCAATGAGTAACAGTATTGTTTCATACTATATTGATCAATCATTAGAAAAAATGAAAACAGACTGTATTGATTTGCTCCAATTTCACTGGTGGGACTACAATGATTTGAGTTATCTTGATGCAATGAATAATTTATCAAAGTTACAAAATGAGGGTAAAATTAAACACGTTGGCCTGACAAATTTCGATACTGAACGAGTCAAAATCATGAAAGAGCATGGGCATAACATCGTATCAAACCAGGTTCAGTATTCTATTTTAGATCAGAGACCTCTAAAGGTGATGACCCCGTTTTTTGCAAAACATAAAATTAAGATTCTATCTTATGGGACATTGCTTGGGGGGTTTTTCTCAGAAAAATACCTAGGAGTCGATGAACCCCATAGGGACGATTTAACAACATCTAGTCTTCAAAAATACAAAAACATGATCGATGTATGGGGCGGATGGCAACTATTCCAAGAATTATTATTTGCACTGAATATCATTGCAAAGAAATATAATTGCAGCATTGCAAATATTGCGACGCGATTTGTATTAGACAAACCACAAGTTGCGGGAGTCATTATTGGTGCAAGATTAGGCATTGCCGAACACAGAGAAGACAATGCCAGAGTCTTTGATATAAAATTGGATCCTCAAGACATTTCATTGATCGATTCAATCACTGTAAAATCAAATGATCTCTTCGATGTCATCGGAGATTGTGGTGGAGAATACAGATAGTTTCAGATATGGAAATTTATACGATAAAATGATCACAGGAATCACTTGAATGAACGGGTTTTACCAAAAGAGTATTCTGATCTTAGTCTTCCAGGAAGAACAGATGAGAGTAATGCCGCATATTTTGAGCCTGAAATAAAATCAAAAGGCAAATCACTTGCAATATTTGGCATAGCCTTTGTTTTAGTGACCGCAGGAGCATTTGCATATTATTTTCTAAATCAGAGCGAGATTGATTCGCAGATTCTTGATAATACTGCCTTTAATACACTGGAGGAGAAGATGGCAAAGCACTACGGAGTTGGGCAATTTGGCAGTGAGCATGCACATGCAGCATTAGCAGTTTTTGTAAACGGTGATCAGCTAGATTTTTCGCATCCCCGATTTCAGATTCAAAGCAAGTACATTCATTTTGAAAACGATAACCCATACCTGATTCACAGACATGCAACTGATGTTCCATTGGATATGTTGTTTGCATCATTCGGACTAAGGATAACAGAGGATTGCATAGAGTTAGGCTATAAAGTAAATGCAAGTCAACACTGCATTAACAAAGATAATTCCATGATGTTTTTAGTTAATGGAAAGCCCATTCCAAACATCAATCTCTATGAAATAAGACACAATGACAGAATTCTAATTTCGTTTGGGAATTCAGAATTTATTTCAGAGCATCTAAAATACTTGGAAGGACTGGAAATTCATGACGTTCCAAAAATCAACAAGATAGTTCCTGGAAAAGATATTTCTGTTTGAATCTGCAAAACATGATTCAATGCATAGTGATCCTTTTAGAGTATTAACGAGTCAAAAAAGAAAATGATTGATTGTGCACATACTTGGAGAAAGAAACTGCGACTGCAGGAACTAATGGTTGTTGCCAAACGTGAAATTGATGCAGGTGAAGAGATTGACATCGTTTATGAAATACTAAAAGACGAAATGCAAGCACGCTGGAGATTTGTCAGCAGCACAAGGCGACAATGCATTGAGGATATTAAGAGAATTTTGGCAAACCAGTATGTTTTGACAGTGTAGAGTTGATTTTTAAGATATGAAATGATACGGTATGCATGGTACTGGCATACATTGGAATCGCAATAGGGGTTTTGATAGTATTGATTCTGATTGTGAAGATTTCAAAGACAGGCCCACGCGAAGTCGCAGGGGTTGATAAGTTTTGTAAAAAGTGCGGACTTGAGACAAGAGGAATGAATTGCCCAAAATGCAAAAAAAATCCGAATCATTCGGCGTCTAGTTCACATTAGGCAGGATTGAATAAATTATTTTTATTGTTGGTTTTGCATCCCAATCATATTGGGTTTGAAAATTGATTGCCAATGTGCAGAGTGTAATTGTAAAGTAAATTTTGAAACTGTAGAGGGCGAAGAATTATTGAACTTGATCCAACATGGACGATTAAATGATGAACAGATTGCGTTTTTAAGAACCAGAGTCGGAAGCAAAATATGCAAGGAATGTTTTCTAGGCAAGCATTTCAGTTAATGATTTACAGCAGGCTAAAGTTTACGGTTTGCAATTTTTGATTGTGAAAGATGCAACAAAAAAATGATTGTAATTGTAATCATTATGTTTTATGGCACCATGAGTATGTCATGGAGATTGTAGATTTATTTTGAAAATTGACAAAAGCTTAAGTTCATTATTCATGTAATGGATTCATGACTAGGATTTGTAAAAAATGTAATGTTGACATAGACATGACATCACTCAAAGCCAGAAGGAGAGGAAATGAGACAAAGAATATTACAACTGAATATTATTGCCCAAAATGTGACCATACAGAATATCATGAATGAAAATAAATCAAAATCCCTAAAAGAATTAGAAAAAAAACTAAATAAACAAAGAAAGCAAGCATCCGAGGATTTAATCAAAAAAACTGGACAAGAAAAAACTGGACTATGATACAATATCCATACTCACAGACAGGGTATTGACGATTTAATCTGGAATTTTGTATGGCTTTCATGGCAAGAAGCAAGGAGAATTCATGAACATGGCATTAACGAAAAAACAGATTAAACAAATTTCATTCCAATACGCTTATGTTGAGAATCCCCAGAAACAATTCATGGAAGAGGAATATAGAAAAATCATGATTAAACAAAAGAAAGAATTTGAGGAATACAAAAAGAAAGAAGGAGATTCTGATCTTATTTTTAACAAAAAAGACAACAAGGAAAACAGATGAAACCTATTCTCATCATTGCAATAGTAATCCCGATTATCATTGCCACGGTTTTTTTAGTACAATCAATGCCACAGCAAAATCTTGAAAACATTTCTGAGGAACAAAGTGATGAAGTAGCATGGCAATTACTGCAAAAAACATATCTTGAGCAGGAATGCAGAGAACAATACATAGGTCAACCAGGCCAATTAGATGATTGCTATGACCGCATTGATGAGGAGCAAAGATTGAATCCGCCTATCAACTCCCAGCAATAATAGAAAATCTTAAGTTCATATATTTGAGAAAATCCTTATAAAACTCATATCCATTACAGCATTAGTTATGAATAATGATAGATTCTAAATTTTAGAGAATAGGCAATAAGATTAAGTTTGTAATTATTTCAAAAAACAAGTAATGAAATTAAAATCAATTAAAATTTTGATAGATGAAATTGACTACAAGCTTGGTCGTATTGAGTTCTTTAAAGATAAATTAGAAAAATGGGAAAACAAGGAAGGCAAAGAATATAAGCAATCACTACGACGACTTGCAAAACTAGTAGATGAGACAACAAATCTCTTACAAATTATGAAAATAGAAGAACTAGATAATTTCAAAGAGTATGAAGAGATTGCTAAAAAACTAGAACAGGCCTGATAGATACAAATTTTATCTAATTTCTCTTTGGAAAAAAAGGCAGCAACGCACATAAACAGAATTAGTGAAAAAACAACGCTTAGAAGTTGTGTACTTTTGATTGTGATTTTTCAGATTTTTTGAATATAAACGGTATCATAGTATAGCAAAGGATCTTTTATTACAAATAAGACATTTTCAAGCATCTCACGCCTATATCAGTGGATCATTTCTTCTTTTATTTTAAATACAATAATTTTGAAATTTTTCATGTGACTAGAATACAAGACAAAAAGTCTGTTGGCCTGACAGTGCTCATGGCCTTGATTATTGGCATGGCAATGGGATTCACCGATTTGTATGATGGTAATTCTGCAGACATACTAGTTCACGAATTTGGAGAACTTTTAGAAGGTGTAGAAGCTGAGATCCTATCAATCCCAAATGATACAACCCCAGCTTCTAACACAGCAGACACAATGCAAACTGAAAAAATCCTAACAGACATTGCATATCTAAAAGCCTTTGATGAAATCATCAAATCACAAATTCTCTGAGCGCTCGATAGTTTTCCCCTAGTGGAAACTAAATCAAGAGTACTTGGCTTTACGTTAATTTTTTTATTCCAAGTATTCCAACCCAATTTTTTCCGAACAAAAGATAGAAGCAGGGTAATTTGTTTTATAGAATTTTGTATAATACTCTCATGCTGACACAAGATGATGAGTTTGCTGAGAAATTATCAGAATGGGCAGAATCAATTGGAATTAATCTTGATAGAGATCCAGTGCAAGGATATTAGCGTAAAAAAATCACCAAATTAATGTATCACATGCATTGAAGCCCAATGATGTCACTGCATATTATTTCTGAATTAATACAAAAACCAAACATTGCATTTGAGAAAATTTCTCAAAACCCACAATATTTCAGATTAGCAGCTATAATATTTTCATCATCTATTTTGATTTCAATTTTCCATCAAGTATCTACATTAATTTATTCCTCACATGGTTTTGATGCCCTAAACATTGCGCATCAGATTGTAACGTTTGGAGGAATCATTCTGAGTCACACTATAATGATTGCAATCATCTTTCATGGTGGAAAGAGAGCTAAGGGCAATTTCAACATAAAGCAGATATTCTCAGTCCTGTCATTTTGCCTAATTCCAACCATGATTGGAATAGCATTAGTTTCCACAGGGAATCTACTAGTCTCCTATCCCGAGTCCGAGGATGGTCTAAGACCATTATACGCATATGATTTCATTGTATCGCCACTAATACTAATGCAGGTCATCATATTGCCATTTTTTATCTGGTCAATGGCACTATACATCAAGGCCATCAGAATTACAGACAATTTCTCCACTCTGCAGGCAGTGATTCTCCTGATATTTGCATTGATTGGAACTCAACTAGTATCTGTATTGTACAGTTTTGGCACAAGCATTCCTCTACAATTGCTGTCCTAGCACCATTGTAAATTAAAAAAAAGAAAAACCAAAGACTAGCTCAATGAACTGTCTATCATGGTTTGAAATGATTCTTTTGTAGAAGATCCCACCTTTTGTGAAATTACCTCGCCGTTTTTGAAAATGGCAAGAGTTGGAATACTAAAGACGTTGTATTTTTGCGCAAGTTCGCCGTTTTCATCGACGTTGACCTTGACAAAATCTACTTTGCCATCATATTCGTTTGAGAGCTCCTCGACAACAGGCGATACGGCCCTGTATGGGCCGCACCACTCCGCCCAAAAGTCAACAAAGACTGGATTGGCAGAGTTTAGAACCTCCTGTTCAAACTGCTGCGAATTTTTTATTTCGTTCACCATAATTCATCCTCTAAATTTTTCTCGCAATAATTATTTGAGAATCAGTTTCAGCTTGGAATTTAAAATCATGTCCACGAACTAAATCACCATTAGCAACTTTGATTCCATTTAACACCCCATTACCTAGAGTAACATATGCAACAAACTCACCATTAATGGATATGATTTGTTTTGCATCGACTAGACTTACATCAAGTGTTGTTTTACTAGCAAATGTTTCGTCTTGGTTTTCATCTCCACCATAAACACGAGTAATTTTTCCTTGTTGTAAATAATATAGCTTGTATCCTGCGGATTCTCCTGATTTTTCAGGCGTTACCCATATCTGAATTATTCTGTTTTCCTTATTGTCTGGATTCACCTCATTATGTGCAAATCCTTCTCCGCCTGCACGCTGAACCTGCACATGGTTTTTTTTAAGGGTATTGCCTTCTTGCAATGTTCCTTTATGTGAAACTCGTCCATCAACAATAACTGAGATTACATCAATTTCCTTGTGAGGATGCAGATGTGTTTCACCATTTGGAATAAATTTTGCATCAGCAAGATAAACAAAATTGCCAATACCAGACCACGCATCAGAACTATCATTTCCAAAGAACTTGGGATCAATTACTAGACGGTGTTCGCGTATTCCTGCAAAACTGCCAGGTTTGAGATTATCCCTGTGCAATACTTGCAATGTCATTATGGTAGCCTCCCAAGAACTGGCGATACTAGAGCAAGGCGTAATAATTTGCCATTTTTGAGACTAGATTTCCTTTGACTTTGTGTTTTGTAACTATACATTATATAGTTAGTATACTGAACACTATATTAACAGGGTAGTGAATCATTTGACATCTACTTACCAAAATGATAGTTACAATTATCCATCAGATATAATAAAGTAAGTAATAAATACGATCGGTCCAAAAACCAAACATGCCAACAAAAGAGTCAACAAATTGCTCCCAGGCAGAAATGATGAAATGCTGCCAGGCAGAAATGATGAAATGCTGCCCAATTGATAACACGTTTAAAATCATAGGGAAAAAATTCACCATTCACATTATTCGTAACATGGCAATAATGGGGCAATCAAGATTCAATCAACTACTAGACAGTATCGAAGATTCAAACCCAAAAACACTGTCTGCAAGATTAAAAGAAATGGAAAAAGCAAATCTCATAACGCGTACAGTATATGATGAAGTTCCAATCAAAGTCGAATACAAATTAACAAAGAAGGGGGAAGATTTGACAGGGATAATAGGTCAAATGGCAGCTTTTTCAATGAAACACTATGCAAAAGAAGTATTCAAAGATGGGAAACCACGTAAATTAAAACAAGTATTCAAAAAACCAATGATTGCTTTGAGTTAAGTTCTAGATCTAGTTCGAAGCCTTGTATGGCAGCACGGGCATCTTATCTCCATAGTTTTTACAAATAATGAGCAATTAGTACATCGTTTGTAACCGGACGAATATTTCAATCCATTGGCTATTTTTTCTCCAGTGTATCGCACGCAGATTCCTTTACAAACTTGTCCCATGATACTAGTAAAACAACGTACAAGTTAAGTTGTATAGTAACCAAAAGGAAAGTTGATACCTTTCATTTCACTTTCTACTATAAATATACTATTGGTATCTACTTACTTTAGGTAAGTTAAATGAGAACGACAACAAACAATGACACCAGAGTAGAAACTTTCAAGCATGTTCTGGAAAACTCTATGCTAGACCACCCAAGCAATGCCATCCTCACTCTAACCTTACTCCAGATATCAGGAGGTGAAATGTATGGAATGTAATGGACCACAATGCTCAACTTCAGGCACGAATTCAAGTAATTGTGAATCTGACTCTTGCTGTGATGAAGGCTCCGAATGCCCCTCCTGCTCAGGCCAAGATATGCTAAAATTTGTAGAAATCATGTGGCATAAAGCTGCTATGGCTGCAATGTTTGAAGTCAAAAAAGAGCGAATTAAATCAAGACTAGAAAAGTCATTTGGACCAACACTCGACAAGGGTGCTGATGCAGTAGTTGAAGCAATCGATAAGAAAATTAAATCTGCTGTTCAGAGTTCAAAATCAGAACAAGAATTACGAAACAAGTTGTCTTCAATATTAAACGAAGAAACTAACTAGAATTTTTTTAATCTAGTTTTTTATTTTTTTTTCAAATGAATAAATACAGAGATTAATTCATGATTAACATGAATACGTTTGATGCAATCAAAGAACGTCGTTCTGTAAAACATTATGATATTAACCACAAAATTACTGACAATGAAATCAATCAACTAATGTCATTAGCAGTTTTATCTCCAACTTCATTTAACATGCAAAACTGGAGATTTGTTACAGTGAAAAATACTAAAACTAGAAAACAAATACGCACAGCAGCATGGGATCAAGCTCAAGTAACGGATTCATCATTATTGTTAGTAGTTTGTGCAGATTTAAAATCATGGAAAAATAACCCTGCTCAATATTGGATAAATGCACCAAAAGAAGCTCAAGACTTTCTGATACCTGCAATGGGACCATTTTATGAAGGAAAAGACCAGCTGCAAAGAGATGAGGCAATGAGATCCTGTGGAATTGCAGCTCAAACAATAATGCTTGCTGCAAAATCAATGGGTTATGATTCAAATCCAATGATAGGTTTTGATCCTGACAAGGTAGCAGAAATCATCAAACTACCAGAGAATCATATAATCTCCATGCTAATTGCAATTGGAAAGCAAACACAGCCTGCAATGCCACGTGGAGGGCAACTACCTTTGGACAAAGTTGTCTTCACAGACAAATTCTCATAACATATTGAATGGAAGATTATTGAAACATGACTAAAATTCCTCTGTATAGCGACAAACATTTTTTAATTTTTGAGGATAAAATACGATTCAAATCATGGGTATTACCGTGGGGTAAAAAAGATGTAGCAATTTCCCACATCAAAAAAATTTCAGAGAAAAAAATAGGATTATTTTCAGGACAATTACGAATATCAGGCACAAATAATTTTAGAGATTGGTTTCATTTTGATGCTACAAGACCAACAAAAAACAAAGCAATTGTTTTAGAAACGGATTACAAAATATACAAAAGATTATGGATCACTCCTGAAAGACATAGTGCTGCATTTAGTATTTTAAAAAAACTTGTTTGATGGGTTTTATGACAAATAATTCTAGTTTAAAATCAATTGAATCTCTAAACAAAAAAATTACTAGCTGCAAAAAGTGTCCAAGATTATCTCAATACATTAGGGATATTGCAAAAAATAAGGTAAGAAGATTCAAAAAAGAGAAATATTATGGCAAACCACTATCAGGATTTGGGGATATTAATGCAAAATTGCTAATTGTCGGATTAGCACCAGCAGCTCATGGTGGAAATAGGACAGGAAGAATGTTTACTGGAGATTCATCAGGTGATTGGTTATTCAAAGTAATGCACAAATATGGATTTGCATCAATTCCTACCAGTCAAACTGTAGATGATGGATTAATTTTACATAATGCATACATTACAGCTGCAGTCAGATGTGCACCACCACAAAACAAACCAACACGTGAAGAAATGAATACATGTTTTAATTATTTAAAACAAGAAAAAGAAATTCTAACACACATTACAACTATTCTCTGTCTTGGAAAAATAGCATATGATGCTACTTGTAAATTATACAATGTAAAACCAGAAAAGTTTGGGCATAACAAATTGTTCACATATGATGGATTCAAAATTCTAACATCTTATCATCCATCAAAACAAAACACACAGACAGGCAGACTAATCTGGAGTCAATGGTCTTCCGTATTTGCCAAAGCAAAAAAATTAACAAAATAGAAGACAGAAGTTTTCTACTGGTTATCCTTTACAATGCCAAGCAGTATGCATTGACATGTAACACGACATAGGACATTGTGCTCAAATATCCCAATATTCTGTCTTCAATATAACTAGGCAATAATTAATAATAAATCAGATCAGTTAGATCATGAAAATTTGTATATATTATATCGTATTTTTAAATAAATTTTAAAAATTAGTCCAGTACTCTTTAAATTTTATTTTAGCTGACTTTACTTGACTAGGACTATCATACCTGCTGAAATTCAGAGAAAAAACTTTGAGGAAGTGGACAGATAGAAATAGGAAAACACGAAAAAGATAGTATTCAAAATTCGTCTAGTTTTCCACTACACCTCGTTTCCCATTTCATTTTCAATTCTAAACAAATGAATATACAAATTACATTTCATTAAAGATTACATTTTTCAATAAATTCACTATATTAGCAATTACATTTATCTATTCTTAAATTATCATGTCTTGATAATCTATTCATTCTCCAAAACAACAATTCTTTTCTTCAAGAAATAAAATCTACCAACATCATGTTATGAATTACTTATTATTTCATCAAAAAAAATTATTCATTATATGAACACCAATATGACTAATTTTCTCATAATTCGGATCAAACTGTCTTTTGCATATAACCAACACGTAGAATTCATCAGCATAATCTAAATACAAAATTTACATTATCATATTCAGTTGGATCTTTCACCAAACAACTAATCGTTGTTGGTCTTAAGTTCCAATTATTTTCATATTCAGTTAGAGTGTTTTTTACAAATCATGTGAATTCCTGGTGCTCCTACTGCTCCCATCATTTTATCTATAATTTGTCCTGACTTGAACATGATAAATGTGGGAATTGACTGTACTTCATATTTCATTGAGATATTTTGATTTTGATCGACGTTAACTCTCGCAAATTTTACATTTGGATATTTCTTTGAAAGACTCTCAAATATTGGATGCATTGATTTGCAAGGGCCGCACCATTCTGCCCAAAAATCTACTAGAGTTGGATTCTCCGCTGATATTATTTGATCAAAATTAGAGTTATTCAAATCTATGATTCCAGGCTCAATCTTGGGCTCTGGTTTTGGTTTGAGCATCTCTTTCATTTTTTTTTGCATTATTTTTGCAATCTCTGGGTCTTCAGACAATGTGTATCAAAAATCTGTACTACTAAAATATCTATGTTGAAAAGTTAATCTTCATCTAATTTGACTGGTATTGCTTTATATCTTCTAGATTTACAAATTGGACATTGATCAATATATTTAGTAAAACTAACAGAAGTATATGCAATTCCACATTCTCCGCAAATTCTAAGATTTCTTCCTAGCTTGCCCATTAATCTTTATGAAAAAAGTATTGTGATTAAAACTTAGCTTTTATTTTTTACCAGAATTGCCACCAAGGCTTTACTGATGGTCTATCTACAATTGTACATATTCCATCAATTAGTTTTGTTCCAGGACCACAGATGCCAAATTTTTTCTCTTCTATCTTTGGCTCTTCTAGTCCCACTGCTTGGTAAATCGAATCATATTCAGCAAAGTTATCATCAAACCATTTCTTGTAGCTAGCTTCATTGGTATATCTGTCAACATAGCTTTGCGGATCTTTTGTCTCATCTACAAAGGATGCCACTCCTAAATCTTTTGATCCTGTTGTAGTTGGTTCTGGTTCTTTGATTGGTTCTGATATTTTGGTTGGCTCAACATATGCTTGTTTTACAATAATTGTGATTTCTTCTTTATCTTTTTGAGATCCTTTAGTTGCAATAACGTCAAAATTGTAATATACATCTTGTATATTTCCCTGTGATTTTGATGGTGTCCAAACAAATTTTCCAGATTCTGAATCAATTGTAGCTCCAGATGGTTCATTATCTAAACTAAAAACTACATCTTTAACGGAATTGTCAGTAATACTTGCTGTAAATGTAATGGTTTTTTCTATTTCAGTTGTATAATCTTGAATTGATTTTAAAGATAAAACAAAATCTGTAATTTCTGAAACTCGTACTCCGTCATATTCTAATTTTAATACCATTCCATCTGTAACTTTTTGAGTTGATGTAAATGCAATTGCTTCATATTCTCCAGTAGATCTAAAAATATCATCTACTGGTCTGGGAATTGTAGAAAAGGCTCCATCTTTATCTGATGAAGGATCTCCCAACATTGTTATTGTGCTGCTACCTCTTTTGATAACTACTGAAACTTGTTGATTTCCATCTTCTTCAGTTCCGACAAATTCAATCTTTTCATCATCTATGTAAAATGCTTTTCCAAGAGATATAGATTCAACATCTGCATAGGCAGGAGTAATAATAACAAGTGAAATTCCAAAAACTATCAATATTGCTAGTCTAGTTAACATGTTGAATCATCAAGTAACACCCTTTTAAAAAATACGTATAATTTCTTCTAGGAAATTGCAAAGAAATATTCACAAACTTTACAAATCAAGCAAAAATCTCATGTAAATGCCGTTATCTTGTCTTATTTCCATATCATAAAATGTAGGAGCTTTGATCTCTACTTTGAAATTATGTTTTTTGATATCTAATGTCTCACCAAATGCTTTTGCATTAATCCTATAACCATCATTTTCTTCAATCTCAAACTCTAATCTCTTTATTGCAAATCCTTCGGTAATTAGTACAAATGGTATTTCTTCTAGCCAATTAAACAAAAGATAACGTAAATCTTTTCCATTGGCAGAGAATTCTTTTTCTTCTTTTTCTTCTACTTTATCTTGATCTAATGTTAGATTAATTTCTGCATTTGCTGCTACTGCAAATGCTTCTTTTAGATCTTTAGCTGTAACCTCTATAATGGCATCAGTTGCATGATCTAAAAACTTGTAACTCAATTGAAAATTTGTAATTTTTCTGATTATTAATTTAGGTGGTATTACTCTGCTTTCTCATCCATTTCTATGATGCCAAACATATTTCCTTCAGTATCTGTGCATTGAGCAAACCATCCTACTTTTAGAATTGCCATTTTTGGAAGAAGTAAATGTCCTCCATTTTCGGTAATTTTCTTTGCAAATTCATCCACTGATGGAACAGTAATGGTATTTGTCATTCCCATTTGTCCTGGCATTCTTTTTGACATTCCTCCATCAATTCCCGGTTCCTCAGTTCCAGTTTTTGCCATCCAATAATCCATTGGTCCATCCCATTTTTCAAACTTCCAATCAAATACATCACTATAGAATTTTTGTGCTCTTTCTGGATTATCTACTGGAACATCAAACCATGAAATTCTTGGCATATATTTTTCATAAAACTAAATTATTTAAAAAGGATCTTTTTACTTTTGAACATTTCAATATTTTAAAATTAGAATACTGTATTACAATTCTCATGAAGGCTATATGTTTTGATGGAAAAAACATGAACTATGATGAGTCCTATCCTGATCCAAAATCTGGTGAGGTACTAGTTAGAGTCAGTTTAGCTGGAATTTGTGGAACAGATTTGGAAATTTTAGATGGATACATGGCGTATAATGGAATTTTAGGCCATGAGTTTGTAGGAACTGTAGAAAAATCTGAAAATTCTGAATTGATTGGTAAACGAGTTGTAGGTGAGATTAATGCTGGATGTGGCACATGTGATTTTTGTGACAAGGGATTGGATAGACATTGTCCTAATAGAACAGTTCTTGGAATTTTAAAACGAGATGGTGCATTTGCAGAATATCTTTCACTACCTGAAAAAAATCTACATGTGATTCCTGATAGTATGACAGATGAGCAGGCAGTATTTGTTGAACCATTAGCTGCTGCATTTGAGATTAAAGAGCAGGTAGCATTACAACCACAATGGAGTGTAGCTGTGGTTGGTGATGGACGATTAGCTCAATTAATTATTCAAGTTTTGAAACTAACGTGCCCAAACATTACATGTTTTGGAAGACACAAAAGTAAACTTGAGAGTTTGATAAACATTGGAGTCAAAATAAAAATCGGCATAGAGTCTTCAGATGAACAATCTTTTGATTTAGTAGTAGAAGCTACTGGAAGTAATTCTGGATTTACAGACACTATGAAATTGATAAAACCTCGTGGAACTGTAGTCTTAAAATCAACTATTGCGTCAAAAGAGAATCTTGACTTGACTCCCACTGTAGTCAATGAGATTACTTTAGTTGGCTCTCGTTGTGGATTATTCAAACCTGCAATTGATGCATTATCTTCAAGAACTATTTCAGTTGATTCTATGATTGACTCTACTTATCTTTTGGAGAAATTCTCAGAAGCTATTGAATATGCAAAAAAACCCGATACATTGAAAGTATTTTTAAAACCATAAAAAAATAAAAAATTCCAACTTTCGTTGGAGATTATTTTATTCGTACAATGTCAATTTTGACAACTGGGTTACCCCATGTATGAACACTTTCAAGTAAATCATTTCCTCCCATAATTCCTGGATGTAAGATGACTATTCCGTCTTCTGAAATTATATCATTACTTGCACCAGTTCCTTCATCATCTGAAGAGACACCGATTGCACCTTGGCAAGGAGGAACAATATCTGCAAAGTCTTCTGTATTCATTTCAGTTCTTGCGTCATACGCCATTGCGTAAACTGTTTTTTGTTTATAGAATGGAAGTTTTACCGAATCTATTCCTGCAAAACCATCATTTGTACAAACTAACATACTTGCAAAGGACAAGTATCTCATGTTACTTTCAGCAGAAACTGTAAAAGTTTCTGAGTAATTTAACCCTGTTTCTCCCGGATCATTTGCTGGAACTAATGGAGTAGTTCCTTGAACAATATCCAAAACACCTGGTTTTCCTTGTAACATTTCAATTAGGGATTCAGCATTGCCATTTTCGGCTAATTGTTGAATCTCATCAGATGCCATTTCACCCGGGGTAAAAAATCCTGCATTTTCTGCATGTGTTACCAAGAGTGGTGGTGTGAGGGGTTGTCCAGGAGTAAGGTTTGTTATAGTAACCTCATACATCTGTGACTTTGTCGCATTAGATTCAGGTATTCCTGCTATACTTACAACAGCTAACATTGCAACTATTGTAGTTATGGCAAAAACACTTGTCTTTTTTGTTTTCATTAAACTAGTAATTTTAAAAAATCACCTTAAGGGTTTATCCATTTTAGACCCCAATCTTTTTGAAATTATCTTCTGGTAATCCAAACAAGAACGGATAATCCAATTGTTTGAATTACATTAATTGCAAACAAATAATGTGATATCATATCAGCTGACATCATCAATGTTTTATCATCCATGTATAGTGTTGACCAAAATAGTACAATAACTATATTTTGAATCATTAGTAATACTGTAACTAGTACTAAACCTGATGTATAGTATGATCTAATTACTCTCATGTTTTGAACATAAGTTACAATTACAACTAGTAACAATCCAATGTTAAGAAATGCAGACATAACTGCTGCTAGCATAAAGTCTACCAATGTAATATGCTCCTCTGATTTACTAATTTACTTTGTTCCAATTTTTAGCATAATCTCCTCTAAAACATTTTGATTTTCTTTCATAATTTGGGTTAATTGATATTCTGCACCATAATTTTTTTCAGCTTTTATTACAAGCTCATTTTTTGCAAGAATTTCTACATGATGAATTACTGTTTTGTGATCTAAATTTAATACTGTGGAAATCTTGTTTGCATTCATTGGAGTATCCTTTACTAGGTTGAGGATTTTCGCTCTGTTTATGCCTCCTCTTGTGCCTGCAATGATTGACCAAAGTATCATTTTGAATCTGGGATTGAGGTTTGATTGATAATCATCTGTACCTGAAAAGGAAAATAATCCTCTTGGAATTAAACTTGAAAATGAAAATACCGACAGGGTAATTGTTGTAGTTAACACTGATTTTTCAGAATTAGTATTGGTTATAAAAAATCGCTTTTGAATATTTTTAGTCTTATTGAATGGATATTTCTGCACTACCAAATAAAACACCAAATGCTTTACACCAAATCAGAACTTTGTTGTATTTGTTCAAATCAGTGTTATCTGGAATTTCATAATTCTGATTTCCACTACTTGCTTTTAGCGCTCCTAAATTGACAAAGTCTGATGCATTTTCATCAGTTGACAAATATACATACAAATCTGGACCATTAGTTGATTTAAAATTCTCTAATCTTAGTACATTACTGGTATCTTCTAATGCTATAGTGTATGCGTTTCCTTGCGCATCATGAACTCCATCACCAACTCCTACAAATGAACCTGCATATGACATTGGAATAGATTTCATCATTTCTTCTTCCATCATAGTATCATCTTGATCTGACGCTACATTGTTTTTGTTCTCTACTTCTGATCGAATTATTGCATCCGTTGGAATTGCTTCATCAATAGTTGATTCTGTAAAATATGGTGATAATGCAAATAATGCTGCTACACCTACAACCGTTATTACAATTGCAATTCCTAACAGTTTGTTCATGCTAGAACAATGAAGTTTTGGTATATAGCGTGTTTTCCAGTTTAGACCCCAATCTTTAGGCACAAAACATGTTCGTAATCACTAACTCGTAAGGTAATTTAATAAGATCTCAGTGCCAGAAGCAAATGGAACCTTTTGATTCTTTTCTTGTATGGATTGCAGATTTTTTAGGAGATCATCTCTATGAAGGAATTTTCTTAGCAGCTTTACTTGAAACTATAATTCCACCTATTCCTACATTGGCAATATTTCCAACTGCAGGATTTTTAGCGTCTCAACAAGGAATTACCCTGTTTGGTTTAATTCCAATGATCATTCTAGGTGCAATTGGTGCAACAATTGGAACATCTGCAATCTATCTTATTGCATTAAAACTTGGGCGAGTTGTCTTACTTCGATACTTGAAATATGTTAAGGTAAATGAGAAAAAATTAGAACGCGTAGAAACTTGGTTTGAAAAATATGGTGACAAGGCAGTATTTTTGGGAAGAATGGTTCCAGTAATGAGGGAAATGATTTCAGTTCCTGCTGGATTACTCAAAATGAAAATTCCAAAATTTGTGATATATACATTTGCAGGTTCTTGTGTTTGGTCTGCTGGAACCATTTTGTCTGGATATTATTTTGGTGAGGCAATTGGTATTACATCAAATACTGTCATTCCTTAGAAAAAGTTTGCATCTAAAAATTTCCTAAAGTTTTTTGTTTCTTCTCTTCCCAAATTAATTCACGTATTCCTAATTGCATTCTTAAAGAATTTGCAGTATGAGGACCAAATCCTTCAAAGTGATTATTTGCCATCACCATTGCATTTGGAATATCTTTGATATTTTGAAGTTTTTTTGCCCAACTTGTAATAAGTTTGTCTTTATTTTTTATAACTTTTCCAAATTCAGAATCTGGAATAGTTCTGTCTCCAATTAATCTGACATAAAGATAGTCTGATGTTATTGGCATTGGGTTATTCACTCCTGCAACTTCATTCCATACAAGACAGTGTTTCTGCTGTTTAAGATATATTATTGCATCATTAGAAAACCATGATTCATGTCTGCCTTCTATGGGGTATAGGAAATCATCTGGAAGCAGTTCAAATAATTCTTCTAGTTTTGGTTTTGCTTCTTCAAATGTTAATGATGGCGGGAGCTGCAAAACCAGTGCTGAAATTTTTTCATGAATTGGAGAAAGTGATGACAAAAATGAAAAAACTTCTGAATTTACTCGATCTAGTCTCTTTTCATGCGTAATAATTGATGGAAATTTCGCTGTAAATCTAAAATGTCTGGGGGTATCAGCATTCCATCGTCGGACAATTTCTTGTGCAGGAATTCTGTAAAATGTTGAATTTATTTCTGTAATCTCAAAAAGTTGAGAATAATATTTGAGCCACTCTGAACTTTTTAGATTTCTAGGATAAAATGTGCCTGACCATCCCCGATAATTCCATCCCGTACAACCAATTTTGATATTCATTGTGTTTGATACATTGATCTTGTTTTTACAATTAAGGCTATCTAGTATGCATAAACCGGTTCAATTTTTCTTTGAATTCTTATAATATCATTAAACACTTCTTGTTCTTCAGTACTTAGTTTATGCATAAATTTTTGAAGAATTTGTTTTGCCTCATGTGATGGCGGAAACGTATAGTATACCTCCTCTTCAAAGATTTGTCTACCAATTGTCACATCTTTTACAGAGCATGCAACCTCATCTCCCGTTTTTGCAGTGGATACTGTTTTTTTATCTAGTTGTAATTGATGTATGTATCCAACTTTTCTT
Organism: uncultured Candidatus Nitrosopumilus sp.; assembly: GCA_905479565.1. GTDB lineage: Archaea > Thermoproteota > Nitrososphaeria > Nitrososphaerales > Nitrosopumilaceae > Nitrosopumilus. The sequence goes on along the minus strand of CAJQMY010000012.1, from coordinate 24,384 downwards.
CCCGCCATATTCATAAAAGGAATTTTGTGTTTTAAATTTCCAATATCTACACGAACACCAAAGACTGCAGGATTGTTATTTCTAAACACCATTCCTTTCATAAATGAAAATTTGGATATGGGTGTCAACTCTGCAAACATTGCATCTTCTTCATTTGCAGAGTCTTCTTCTACCCAAGCATTATAGTTGTCAATTAAACTGTAAATCACTTTATCTTCAAACAATTTGATGTGACTTGTTTCTGATTCATCTTGTGCATCTTCTAATAATTTAACGTTAAATGCCAAAACAACGCCCAGATGCCTGTCTTTTTCTTTGATAGCTTTGGCTTCAATTATATCTCGTCGGGTTACAGGGCCGATGTCAGCTTTTGCAACAGGAACTTGAGACCGCTTTAACATCTCCATTATAGCCTCAAGTGATCCTATAGTATCGCATTTTAGAATAACTCCATTAGTTTCAGTATCAACAAATACAGATTTCATCTCAGACTCGATTAGTTGCGTATATTTTGCAATCTCCTCGTCATTTGATGCAACATAAAGAGTACTTCCTGGAAGAACCCCTTCAAGATCAGGCGATGCGATTTTGAATCCAGCTGCAGCTTCTACTTTAGAAACAAGTTTGAATTTATCTCTCGGATCACGCATTTCATCAAGGGGTTTTGGTAAAAGTAACGCCTTAGGTTTTGTAACAATTACACCATCCCGTTTTGCAACCACAATGCTGTTTTCTTTTTTTATAACATCATCAATTAGAATTACATTTGCAGTCTGTCCCAGTCCAACCTCATCTTTTACTTCAAGTACAATTCCACGGGGTTCTTTTTCATCCTGATTTAATCTGTTTTGCAGATACTGTTGTGTCAAGCCAACTAAAACACTGAGTAATTCAGGTATGCCAACTCCAGAACGAGCAGAGATGGGAACTATAGCAATTTCTGATTTAAAGTCATCTACACGGTAAAACGCTTCAGATTTGTATCCTAAAATGGACAAGGTTCCAACAACATCGTACACTTTTTGATTCAAATCAGCCTGAATTGATGCGTCTTGCTCTTTGATTGATTGTGAGATAAATTTGGTTTCAGATTTTCGCCATCCAGAGATTTGATCACACTTGTTTAGTGCAACGACAAAAGGGACTTTTCTACTTTGTAAAATCTTTAAACTTTCATTTGTTTGTGGTTGAAATCCACGATTAACATCAACTACTAGTATTGCAATATCAGCAGCAGACCCACCCCTTGAACGAAGATTCGTAAACACTTCGTGTCCAGGTGTATCAATTACTAATAGACCAGGAACTTTATGCTCTGCTTGTTCTAGTTTACTGTATAGAGGACCACACATTTCTTTAATCGTCTCAATTGGAAGAAAACTTGCACCAATATGCTGAGTAATTCCACCTGCTTCTCTGCCTTGAACACCAGTTCCGCGAATTCTATCTAAAAGAGATGTTTTTCCAGAGTCTACGTGACCAAGAACTGCCACTATGGGCTGACGAATTTGCAAATCAGATCACTCAAATGCTACCCTCGATTCGTGATCAAAACTTTCTTGTGAATCCGACGCGTGAATAATATTCTCACTAAATCCCAATCCAAAGTCTCCTCTGATAGAACCAGGATCTGCTTCAAATGACTTTGTTGCACCAATCATAATTCTCGTAGTTGCAATTGCATTGTTTCCTTCAATGATAGCAGCTACGACAGGTCCAGATGTGATAAATGATGTTAATTCATCAAAGAAAGGTTTGTCTTTGTGAACATCATAGAAATTTTCAGCTTGTGCTTGAGTAAATGTAAACATCTTTAATTTCAAAAGCTTGAATCCTTTTCTTTCAAATCTTGTCACAACCTCACCAACTAGATTTCTAGATACTGCATCTGGTTTTACAATGAATAAAGATTGTTCAGTCAATTCTACTTCTTTCTAATTCCGCCTTTGACATATTTTTTGGTCCATTTCAGTTTTCTTGGGTCACGTTTTAGTACTAACGCATTCTTTTTGCATTTTGCAGAACAAAACCATTGAACAGTTCCATCATTTTTAGCAAGCATAGTACCAGATCCTTTTGCAACTGATCTATCACAGAAAGTACATGATTTAACTAAAAGACTCATCTTAACACCTAATGAATTTTCTTGGCTTCTCTCTCGGTTTCTCTTAACATTAGAATTTCACCCATTCTAACAGAACCTTTGACGTTTCTTGTAAGAATTCTACCTTTATCCTTACCAGTAAGAACTTTAACTCTAACTTGAATTACTTCACCGGCAATGCCAGTTCTGCCAACAATTTGAATAATTTCAGATTGAACTACTTCTTCAGCGTTTTGACTCATTCTTCAGTCTTACCGCCTTTAATTTTAGCTATGGATGATACAACTTGGTCTACAATGTGTTGTGCATCACCTGCATCCAAAATTGCAGCAGCGGCAGAAGTAATATCAATACCTAACGACTTACCTAATTCATCTTTGCTTGGTACAAATGCATATGCTGCACCTTGTTCCTCACATAGAATTGGAAGATGGGCTACTACCTCGGGAGGTTCAACATCTTCAGCGATTACAATTAATTTACTAGTACCACGTTCAATTGCCTTGGTTGCTTCATTGGTTCCTTTCTTGACTTTGCCGCTAGTGGATGCTACTCTTACAGCTTCCAAGATTGGATTAACAAGTTCTTCTGGCGTCTCAAACTTAACATAATATGATTTTCCCATACTTCGTCACCCTAAGGGTTCATTCTCCATTCTATCCATCGATGAGTTTGGTTTTAAAAGTGTTATCGGGAAATTATTGAACTCACTTTTTCAAGATATTCAGACATCAAAGTATCTAATTTCTCTTGACTTTCAGATTCTACATAAATTCTAACAATAGGTTCTGTCCCACTGGGTCTGATCATTATCCAATTTTTTGGATCAAGGATAATTTTGATGCCATCAGAAATATCAGAATTAGGAAACTCCTCATTAAGCGTAGAAATTAGTTTTGGAACTTTTTCAGCAGTACATGATATTTTATCTTTGGTAGTAAAAGACGGAGGCAAACTTGCAATTTCTTCAGATAGAAGTTTTCCAGAAGTTGCCAACAAATCAAGCATCAAAGCCAATGTCATGCATCCGTCTCTTACTTGATTATGTTTACCATACATGAAACCGCCATTCTCTTCAAATCCTATCAATGCATCAGTTGGAACCATTTTTCTTGAAACCTCTACACTGCCTACTTTGGTTCGAATTACCTTAGAACTAAACTTCTCAGCCAATACTTCAATATTAGAACCAGAATTCAAACAAGTTACAACCAGAGAGTTTGGATTTTTCTTTAAAATATGTTGTGTGAGAATCAGTGCAGACTTGTCACCTGTAAGGACATCTCCATTGTTATCACAAAAAATACTTCTATCACCATCACCATCAAACGCTATTCCCAGATCTGCATCATTTTCTCGTACTGCTTTTGAAAGTTCAGAAAGATTTTGTGGAGTGGGTTCTGATCCACGTCCTGGAAATGCACCATCAATTTTTTCATTAACAAGAAATGTTTCACAATCAAGTAGTTCGCAAAAATTGGGAGCAGATACTGCTTGTGCACCGTTACCTAAATCTAAAACAACTTTGAGACGTTTTGATTTTATTAATTCAGAATCAACATGTGAAATGATTCCTTTAAGATATGTTTCAATTGCTCTATTTTCTGTTCCTGTAACTCCCCATTTAGTGGGTTTTGGCAGCCATTTTTTTTGCAAGTATATATCTTCTATAATTAATTCATCTTCACGTGAAACCTCAACCCCATCTTTTGCACATGGTTTGATTCCATTATACTGAGGAGGGTTATGTGATGCAGTAATCATAAATCCTCCAGAATACCCCAAACTCTTTACTGCAAATTCCAGACAGGGTGTTGGAACAATTCCTGTAACATTACAATCGATTCCGATTGAATTGAGAGCAGAACTTACTACTTTACAGATAGCAGGACTAGATTCTCGTCCATCATATCCTATCAATACAGGACCTTTACCAAAGAATGTTCCAATTGCATGTGTCATATCATGAACAAATTCTAATGTGAAATCTTCAGAAAAGACTCCGCGAATTCCATTTGTTCCAAAAAATTTAGCCATGATACTCTGCAATAATAGATAAATTTATGCTTAATGGTAAATCCGTTGCGGGAGTCGCCCAGCCTGGTCAAAGGCGTAGGGCTTAGGACCCTATATCTTAGGATTTCGTGGGTTCAAATCCCACCTCCCGCACCATCTAGATTTCTGTGAATGATTAATAATGAGAAAATCTTCAGCAAACAGGTCATGAAAAAAATAGTAGTTGGAATCACAGTAGTTGGTAAAGACAGAGAGGGAATTGTAGCTGCATTCACAAATTTTGTGTTTTCTAAAGGTGGAAACATTGAGAAAGTAAATCAAAATGTAATCAAAGGTCTTTTTGGCATGTATCTAGAAGTATCGTTTTCAAAAGCAATTGATGTAAAAAAATTTGATTCAGGGATTCAAGATCTTGCTAAAAAAGAAAAGATGGATGTAAATACGCATCATGAAACAAATTCACAGAAAAATATTGCAGTGCTAGTGACTAAAGAACCACTTTGTCTTCAAACGATTCTTGCAAATGCGAAATCGCTCAAAGGGAAAATTTCAGTAGTTATTGGAACTGAAAAAACATTAGAGCCTCTAGCAAAAAAAGCAAAAATTCCGTTTGTTTTGGTGGAAGATAAAATACAAGACAAGGCTGAAGATAAAATTATTCAAATATGTAAAAAATACAATATTGATTTAATCTCACTTGCAAGATACATGAGAATTCTTAGTCCTAACTTTGTTTGGAGGTATCCAAATAGAATAATTAACATTCATCCATCATTACTACCAGCATTTCCAGGAGCTTCAGCATATGCACAGGCTTTTGAAAGAGGCACAAAGATTGTCGGCGTCACATCTCACTATGTAACAGAAAACTTGGACCAAGGGCCAATAATATTCCAAGACTCTTTCAAAGTTGATCCGAATGATACATTAGAAAAAATGAAAACTAAAGGACAAAAACTAGAGGCAGATACTTTAGTAAAAGCAATGAAAATGCATTTAGAAAATAAGCTTGAAGTTCGCTGGAGAAAGGTTCACATCAAATCAGTGAATTAAATGGCAGACATCAAAACACAATTCGATCCTAATTTAAGAAAATTAATATCAAATAAAAAACAAATAGCAGTTATTCCAATAGGATCAATCGAGCAACACGGTGCACATTTGCCTGTATCAACTGATTCTGATATTGTAACTGAAATCGCGAAAAAAATCTCAAAAAAATACAGATACCTATTGCTACCTACACTAAACTACGGAGTATCATTTGAACATGCACCATTTTTTAATTTGAGTATAAGAGAATCAACTCTGCGAACTGTTCTGACTGACTTGTGTACATCATTATTATCAAATAACATCAAAACAGTTTTCATAATTAATGGTCATCATGGAAATCTAAAACCAATAAAGAATTTAGATGTTAAACTAAAGAAAACTTCAAAAAATAAACTAAAAGTATTCCCACTCTCTTATTGGCATTTTATGGAAAGAGAGTTTGACCACGCAGGATTTGTAGAGACATCACTAATGTTGGCAATTTCAAAAAACATCAAAATGAACTTGGCAAAGAAAGGTCTAGATACTAATGGAATGACAAAACAAGAAATCATCAAACTTGGAAAACTAGCAAACCAATCATTTCCTAAAGCTACCAAAAATGGAATTTGGGGAGATCCTAGAAAAGCTACAAAGAAGGATGGCCAAGTAATTTTTGACGAAATCATCAAGAACCTCGGAAAAAAGTGTCAAACTTGCCTTACTGAACATAGATCATAGTTTAACCAATGGAAATTTAATATAACGCCTCGATATCTACGTCAATAAGTGATTATTGATGTCCGTTGATATGGCAGTAAAAGTATTGGATGAGAGTATCAATCAAGTAGTATTGATAAAACTCAAAGGAAACAAGACCATTAGAGGCACTCTTTTAGGTTTTGACCAACACATGAACCTGCTACTCGATTCTTCAGAGGAAATTCCTACTGAAGGCGATTCTATAAGCCTTGGAAGCATTGTTGTAAGAGGAGATAATGTAGTAATGATTTCTCCTCCGCCAGCACAACATTAGGTGATTTACAATGACTAAAGGCACAACTTCTATGGGTGGTTTTACAAAGAAGAAGGTTCACATTAGATGTAGAAGATGTGGTAAGAACTCACTTCACAAACGTCATCACCAATGTGCAAGTTGTGGATTCCCAGAGGCTAAACGCAGAAAATATTCCTGGATTAAATGGTATACTTAGATGCAAGAAATTGTTCTAATTCTTAGTTCATTAGCAGGTGTTGCTACAGCTGCTGCTGTACGTAAAATACCAAGAAACAAGAAACAATTGCTCAATCTTGATGCAAATTCTCACATCAAAAGCCAAATCAGTTCATTAAAAATAGAAAAAGATATTCTAACTAAAACCATTTCAAGATTATATCAAGCAGAATCAGAATTTTCTAAAATTCAAAAAGATAAGTTGTTACAAAAGTATCAGCATCAATTAGGAATTGTTCTAGCTAAACTAGAAAAACTTGAACAAGCAAGTCATCATCCAGACTTGGGTCCAATAGGGGATGGTTTGATCACATTGATGAATCAAAAATTATCTAAACTGGATGACAGATTGTATGAGTTGTCATCAAAGATATCAAGTGTTAAGGATGGAACGCCAAAAACAAAAGATCCTGAAGTAAAACAAGAGACAAAACAAAAAGTTTTCAATGTATTAAATTTTGATAAACCAAAAGAAAGTAAAACAGATCCTATTGTAATTCCTCCAACAAAGTCAAGGCAGTCGTTTGAATTAACAACTCTAACAAACATTTCAAGAGATGAGTCAAAATCCCCTCAATTTGGAAACGAACCTAAGCAAGTTGTAAAACCAATGCCTCAGCCAAGAATTGTTCCAACTGAAGCAATCAAATCAAAAGACAAAATTGTTCAAGAAACCATCCAACCAAAACCAAAAGTCGAAGATAAAATTGAGATCATCCAATCAGTAGCACCAAAACCTGAGATCAACCTTGAAATTAAACCAGACTTGAACAAAGAAGTTGCAAAGATTACAGAGCATAAAGCACTTCCAGAGCTAATTAAATCAAAACCAGTTACGTTAGATGATGACTTTGATGATGATGCAGATGATTTAGACAAAATCAAAGGGGATATCATGAGGGTATTATCAAAACTGGATCAAGCAGAGGTGGAATAATTGACGTACGATGATGCCATAAAGGCATTATCAAGTGATGCATTAAAATTTGTTAAAGATGATTATGTTATTGGATTAGGTAGTGGACGAGCAGCTACTTCACTTGTAAAATCACTTTCAAAATTAATCAAACTGAAAAATTACAATATTGTAGGAGTTCCAACATCATTACAGATCAAATTAATTGCAGAAAAAGGAGGCATTACACTAGTAGAGGCAGATCAAGTAGAACATATTGATGTTATGTTTGATGGTGCGGATCAAATCGATTCACAAAAATATGTAATCAAAGGTGGAGGTGGCGCACTGCTACGAGAAAATATTCTGTTTAGTCTTGCAAAAAAAATCGTAGTGATGGCAGACAAGACAAAGTTTGTAAAGAATTTCACAAGAACAGTTCCAGTTGAAATTTATCCACTAGCAAGAAACTCGGTTACAAAATCAATAAAAAAACTAGGAGGGAAAGCACGAATTCGTTTAATTGACAGAGGATATCCATTCTTTACAGAAAATGGAAACATAATTTTAGATTGTAATTTTGGAACTATAAAAAATCCCAAAATATTAACTCAGAAAATTAAACAGACTACAGGGGTTTTCGAATCAGGAATATTTCTTAGAAAACCAGATGTTATTTACAAAGCCAAAGATAACGGTAAATTTGATATTTTATAGAAATTAATGCTCCCGTGCAGGATTTTCATGTCTTATTGAATTCATAAAATCTTCATGTTGTAACATTAATTCTATCATTTGTCCTCGTAAATCTTCATCGTCCATTACAGCATAAAGTATAGGCTCCATTATTTGATTAGACATTATGACCATATGCGATGGATCTTCAAGCATCATAGAATGTAGGTCTTTATTCATTTCAGAATTTATCCACACATGGTGAATCATATCCATTATTTTGTTAGAACCAGACGTCATAATTCCATGGGAATTCATAGAATTATGTTCATTATGAGAACACCAGGTACATTCTGATTGATGCATTCCTTGTCCTATTCCAAAACCCATCATGGGCTGATGTATTGAATCCATCCATGCCAAATGTGATTTTAGATGGATTTCCATCTGAGGATGACTCTTCATTGTATGAATCATTTTTTTACGTAATTCAGGATCACTGGTCATCGGAGATAACATATTTTTCAATAATTCAGGATTATTTTTTATTTGTAATACCCAATCATCTATAGTTTCCATCATTATAATGGGATCGTTTTGCATCATTTCATGCCAATGAAACATTAAATTTTCATTTGAGACCATGCTGTTCAGAAAATTATTCATCATTTCAGGATTTTTATCCATTATTGATTGATTGTAAAAACCATATCCTCTATCAACTAATTTTAGATATGTGGATGGCATTACACACGCAGGATTACCATTACTTTTTTGAATCAACAAATATCCAGACTTGCAAGTTAACATATCAACATCTGCAAATTTTTTCCATTGTTGATGAGGAGACATTTGTTGTGCAAAAGAATTCTCAAAAAACGAAGGACTAATGGCAATAGTTAGGATCATAGTAAATAGAAATACAAACCTGGAATTCAATGGTAAGAATCAATTTTTTACTCTTAAAAAGCAATCGTAAAAACTAAACTTGTAAATCAACTATTTTGAAAATGAATTGGTTTTTCTATCTACTAATTTACCATGACCAAGATTTCCAATCACTTCAAAGTTTTCAGCAACCAGTTCACCTCTAACAATTGTTTTCACAGGCCATCCAATCAAAGATCTTCCCTCATACACAATATAATCAGAAAACCCACCAAACAAATCAGAAGTTACAGTTTTTTCTTTTTTCAAATCAATCATTGTTATATCAGCATCAGAATTCTTCTCAATAGTTCCTTTTTGTGGATACATTCCAAAAATTTGAGCGGCATTTTGACTAGTAAATCGAACAAATTGTTCTAGAGATATTTTCTTTTGATTAACGCCATCATTCAGTAAAATAGGAATTGCCGTACCTATTCCGGGAAACCCTGCTAGTGCGCTCCACACGTTATTGCCATCTAGTTTGAGTTTGAGTTGATTTGCAACATGATCCGTACCTATAGTATCAATTTGATTATTTGATAATGCATTCCATACTGCTTTACGGTCATCTTCGGTTCTAATTGGAGGCATTACTTTAGCAAGATAACCAGATTGTTTCTCATAGGATAAAGTCAAGTAATGAGGACAAGTTTCAACAAAGATTTTAGTTCCTAATTTTTTCTCTTCTTCAATTTGTTTTAGTGCACGTTCAGAACCAATATGAACAAAATATATCATGCAATCATAGTCTCTACCAAATTTTGATATTGTCTTAATGGCTTTTGCTTCAAATTCCGGAGAACGACTAGAAGACCATGCTGATAATCCATCTTGATTTTTTTCTTTTGCAGTTTTAATTCCACATCCACACGACTCATAGTCTTCTGCATGAACTAGAACAGGGCAACCAAGTTCAGCTGCTGCCTTTACAGTTTGTTCAACTAATTCATCAGTTACATTCACTTGAGCTTCAACTAGACCAGAAGAATTTGGTGGCATGTCCATGTATACATTGCCAATCTCACCACCAAGATTCATGTAAATTTTAAAAGATGTAATTCCTTTTTCAATACAATAATTCATCTCGCCAACCTGTTGCGGTGTAAAAATTGAAGCATGGATTGCATAATCAATATAATGATTTTGAGATGCCACATCGAGTTGAGATTGTAAAGAATTTGTAAATGGATCACCTAATCGAAGCATTCGCATCATAGTAGTAATTCCACCAATTGCCGCGGCATGAGATTCAGTTCTTGCTGCCTTATCAATTGAAGAATATACCCCATAGTGAACATGAGTGTCAATAGGCCCTGGAACCGAAACTAGCCCTGCACCATTTATTTTATGATCACATGAAGGTGTATCAGTCGTAAACCCAATAATTTTTCCCTCATCTATGAGAATATTTTTCTCAACCATTCCATTTGAGAGTATAACATGTGAATCAGTGATTATAGTGTCATATGTCATCCAAAAATTTTATGAAACGCAGGCTATTATGCGTTGAGAAAATGAATAAAAGAACAACATAAAAGGGTATTCTGAGGGCCGGTGGTTTAGGAGTATAATGCCTCGTTCGCAACGAGGAGGTCGAGGGTGCGATTCCCTCCCGGTCCACTTTTCCAGAAACTATTATACATAAATAAAAAATAGCATTTGTCATGGAAGTTTTTGATGGTAAAAAAGCAGCACAAGATTACATGTCAAAGCATACTCTAGCATTCTCTACTCCAGAATTAACGCTAATGAGATTTGCATTCTGGATGGGAGATTCAGTCCCAGATCCAAAAAATGAGGGAAAAGGAATTCCAAGAATGATGACATATTTGACAGAACAAGACTTTGAACCAGTGTTAATTGATGATGAAACATATGTTCCATCAGGCGCAGTAAAAAGTTCAACAAATGTCGGAAATGCATACAATGAACAAATTCCTAATGGTAGTTTTTGTTCTGAATGCGGTACAAGTCTTTCAACTACTGCAAAATTCTGTCCTGAATGTGGGACAACACAAGAATAAGGAAATAGTTTTTGAATACTGATTTTATGCTTTAGCGCCACACTTTGTGCAAAACTTTGCATTTGCTCTAAGTGCTGCACCACATGATGAACATCCATTTCCACCTTGTGGTGAAATGGTTTGTCTTGGCATTAAAGCTGGATCCGGTGATGGTAAAGTTCCAACATCACCAAATGCTTCTTGTGCAGATACAATTCCTGGCGGACTGCCGCCTACTGGATTTTCAGCAGTTCCGGATCTTGGTGGTTGGCCCATTCCACCTGCCATCATTCCAGGTTGTCCCATTCCAGGCATTAATCCGGGAGATTGTGTACTTCCAGAACCGGAACCTACTGATTTTTTTAGTTCAAAGATTACTTTGATAGCTAGAAATTCTAATGCAGAGTATGCAACTGTATAATCACCTAATTTTTGAAAGAATTCTTTATCACTAAGCTGACCTTTCTTGTACATGTTGTTTGTATCTAGAAATGATTCATAGTATCCTTGTGATTCATCAAACAAAGCCTGTAGTTTATCAAAGAGCATACCAAGGGTATCTACTTCACCAAATGACATAATCTCAGTCAATTTTTGGAATATTAATTACTTTAGGATCAAATTATTGACAAACATTTGCTGTTTACCTTTCTTCTTGCATTAGAATTAGGAGAAAAAAGAGTATTCAACGGCATTTTGTGATTCTAGACTCCTTTTCAACCTTCAATTTGCCATAAGAGAGACTTCCAAACCATATTACTGCATGATATCCTTTCTTGATTCCATAATGAGACAGCAAGTAGCAAAAGGTCTGAAAAACTGATTTTCTTTCTTCTGTTTCTTTAACATATCATCGACATCTTCCAAATACATTTTTGATGTTAGATGTCTTACCAAAACCAACCAAATAAAAGAAAAAAGATGATATTAAGAAACAATACATTTGTGATGTCGTTTGCTTTGCAGAAGTACCTGATTACAACATGAGCACCTAAATGAATTAGTGACAAAAATGAATGTATAGAATCCTAAGACTAAGTTACTTGAGAAGATTCTGTTAGGGATTCAATATTTATCACAGCCTTTAGAATTCCAATAAAATTTCCATTCTCATCTAGAATTTTAAGGGCAATGTCACTTGCATAAACACCAGCACTTTCATCATATCCACCTTCAGACAAAAATATTCCATTTTGTTCTGCTTTTTGCCACCATATTTCATCGTCCTGTCTAAAATCAGATGTTTTGTGGGATTGTGCTACATTGCCCCCATATTGATTTGTAATAAAAATTTCAGCATATTTGAATTGGCTTTCTGATTTTTGATCAGCACTCATTATTGAGCGCAATATATCCGCAGACGAATTGTGGATCATATGAAATGCAACTGAATCAGGCACATCAGGATCACTTGACTGCCATATCTCATCAGCTTGCCGGATAAGTTCTTCAGGATAACCTGTATTGGCAAATTGAGCGTTAGATTCTATGAGAGCACTTTGAATTTGGGGAAGATTGATTATATCACGGGATTGCTCTATTTTCATATTAATTTCTACTTGTAATGCTTGTAGATTTTCAATCAATAACTGGTCATCATCTGTTTGAGAAAGAATTTGAATTATTTCATTTTGAACAAAATATTCAATGGCATGTATAAATTCGTCATCTGTAATTTCTCCATTTATCCAAAAACCAATAGCAGTCTTTACCCATGCAGGAATTTGAGATTCATCTTGTGCAGAGGCAAATGAAAAAAACCCAATTCCTAAAACCATGGTTAAAACAGGAACTAAAAATATCATTTGTTTTGATTTTTTCAACTGCCTCACTAGATATTCTAAACGTTTTAATGTTTAGTAATTTGATTAATTTCTAGTAAAAATTTACTTAATTTGTCGTACATAATATTTAGATATGGATTTATGCAGATATGCAATATTTTGTTCCTTGAAATTTAGATCACATCTGTAACATTTCCAAGATATCTGATTCAACAGCATATGAATTGATTATTGATCTATAAGGTAAACGTATGAATCATCAGTGAGATCTAAATACTAAATTTGTAAAATAAGATATGCATTGGATCTGTCATCAGAATCTAACGTTTCTGATCTTAAGTTCTAATGTGTTTTCTCATTTTATAATCCTAATTGAGATTAGGAAATAATCTTATTAATATTCTTCATCTAAAATTAATTCACAAAGAAAAGTTTGAACATCATTAACATCATCATCACAATCATCTTTACTTGAACCTCCATCTAATGTATCTGTACCAAAACCTCCTACTAGTTTATCATTACCAGAATTTCCATTGATCATATCTTGTAGGAATTAATCTCTTTTTCTGATAACATGGTGAGGATTTTATTTTATTTTGGAATCCGACTAGAACCTCACAAACCTGAATCCTGTCGAGTTCACTTTTCTAAAAAACTACTTGAGTATCACTTTCCATTCATTAAATAAATAATTAATAGAAATTACTTTAATTCCAAAAATCGGATTAACTTAATACTTTCCCATGATTTATGACTGTAGTTGAATTCAATATTTATTTTCATTTTCTTAATTGTGACATTGTTTTTTGTATCTGCATTTCCACATCAAGAATCCTATGCCAATACCATCATGATTAGTGAAGATACAGTCTTTGATGACGATAAAGTTCTAGACGAAGATACATTCCTAGTAGTGGACTATGGTATGACTCTTACTGTAAACGGAGCAGTATCAAATTTTGGATTTATACAAAATTATGGAGTCATCATGAATAATGGTGTCATAAACAATTTTGGCACGATGAGTAATGGCGGACATATCATCAATAACCAGATTATTGAGAATAATGGTTTGATCAATAATCTTTGCAGAGGAAGTATTACAAGAGAATCAATTTCAGGACAACATTATCATGACGGATGTAAAATATGGGTAGGTAAGGGAGATAATGGGAAGTGGAACGTACCAGATAACTGGCCACCAACTGGAGTTCCAGAAAAGGGTGATGAAATACGTATAGACAACAGTGACTGGAGCAAAGAATCAAACGTAATTCTTGATGTTAATTTTATCAATCTATCTGGAATTTTTATTGACGAAGGGGACTCGCTATCAGTAATTCATGGAGCAAAACTAACCAGCAGAGAAAGCATCATTCAAAACTACGGAACAATAAATCTCAATAATTTTGGCAGGATCGAGAATACTGAGAATAGCCAGATTATGAATGTTGGAACAATAAATAGTCTTTCTGGAAGGATTTTAAATGATGTCTCAGACATAGTCAACCAAGGCACCATAAATAATAATTTTCTTGGTTCTATAGATAACATCAATGCAGGTATTATTGACAACACATACGGCATTATCAACAATACAAGCAAAATTACCACATACTGTAATAGTGTGATAAAAAACATCGAACCGACACGAATAATCGGCAGTGAACCTGTCATCTCTATTCCCTGTATGGAACAAGCAACTCTAGAAAACAAATCTTCAATTGTGGGTATGAACTATACATGTAAAGAAAAACTAGGAGACAATCTTGTTTACATAACAACAGACAAAGAACATTATGACACAGGTGATTCCATCATAATAACAGGGTGTGCATCAGATGCAACTAATTTCCAAGATCTGAATCTTCAGATAATCGATTCTGAAAATAACATAGTTAAAACAAGTGCCATCATACCTGAAGCTAACAGTTCGTTTCATATGGAGTACATTATAGATGACAAATTTGGAGTAGAGGGGAAATATTCTGCAATAGCTGAGATTGGGAGTTACTCTTCAACAAAGACTTTTACCGTTCCTGAATTTGGATCACTTGCAATGGTGATGCTTTTGGTATCTATTACAGGCATTATGCTATTAACACTAAAATCTAGAATAAACATATGATGTCTTTATCTCATATTATAAAAAAAGAATTTTGTGATACCATTAAGATATCTTGTAGTTTTCGAATCTCGTACGGTCAAAAATATTGCATCTAAAAAAAATGCGCCACTTTAAGGATCAAAAAAGAGGAAAACGTGTTTGAATTTATGCGAGCGCTCTATCAATCATACCTTGGTACGATTCTTTAGATGCTGCACCTACCTGTTGACTAACTATTTCACCCTTGTTAAGGAGGATTAAAGTTGGAATACTAAAGACATTGTATTTTGATGCCAGTTCATTGGCCTCATCAACGTTAACCTTGACAAATTTTACTTTGCCATCATAGTCAGCTGCCAATTCTTCAACTACTGGACCTACCATTCTACATGGACCACACCATTCGGCCCAAAAGTCTACAAATACAGGAATGTCAGAATTTATCACATCTACTTCCCATGATTTTGCATCTGAAATTTGTGTTACAGCCATTCTAAGATTATTTCATTGCACGTACCTAAAAACGTTCACCAGAACTAACACCATATTTTTTGTTGGAAAATAAATTATGATATATACTTAAATGACGTTTTGGTGAATCCTAGATATGAGTTCTGAACTTAGACTTAAAAAATTAAGAGGATCTGGAGGCTATATCATGGCCAGTGTTACTGACGAGCAACAAGTAAAAGGAAATCTAGGAGGTCCTGATCTATTTTTGGCACCAATAGGAAGATTGGATGCAGATAAAATTACTAAACATTTTTGCAATACTTGTGAGAAAGAATTTGAAGGTCCTCCAAAAATCGAATTTGAGAATCCAAATGAAGAAGTTGCAGAAAATTTAATTCTTGCAGAACGAGGTCAGTACATTTGTAATTCATGTAATGCTTCAATTGCAGAATATCGGGATTTTAAGAAACAAGATGAAGCAGGTGAAGTTGGAGTCGCAAAACCTTTAGAACCTCAAGTTCAAAGTACACAACCAGAAACTTCACAACAGGTAGCAGAACCCGCAGTATCTCCAGAACCAACTGCAACACAACCAGGTTCAGCAACTTCAGTTACATCAATTGAAGGGAAATATGTATTTGATGAAAATGCAAACAAGTTGGGAACTGCAAAACAAGTTGGAATTGATTCTACTCAAGCTATGGTTTTAGTGATTGCTAAAGAGGATGGAACAGAAGGAAGCATTCCTTGGAGCAGTATCAAAAAGATTGGTGAAGTGGTTCTTTTAGGAAATCCTGAAGTTGCAATTCAATCAGGAAAATGTTCTAACTGTGGATTTACAAACAAAGAAGGTTCTAAATTCTGTGAAGACTGCGGTAACAAAATCTGATAACTAATAAATTTAATCAGTGATACTATAGGCGAGAATATAATTGGTAAAAAGATCAATCCCAAAAGGCATAATAAAAGACATCATAATTGTCGCAGTAGGGGTTTTAGTAATTTGGATTGGTCTGCAAGTAGCGTTTGGAACACAAAATCCATTTTATGTTGTTGCAAGTGGAAGTATGATTCCAGTTTTAGAAGTATATGATGTTTTGGTAGTTTCAGGTCATGAACCTTTTGAAGAGATTGAGATAGGAGATATCATTGTGTTTAATAGGCCTTCAGATCATAATAGAGTGATAGTTCACAGAGTAGCATCAATCATGGAAGATGATCCTAAAACAATTCGAACTAAAGGAGATGCAAATCCAGCATCAATTCCAGGAACTGACTTTCCAATTACAAATAAAGAGTATATTGGTAAAGTAGCATATACACTTCCTCAAGTAGGATACATCACACAATTACTTAAACCTCCAATCAACTATGTCATAATTGCAGTTGTGATTGGGATTATGATTGTAAAGCAATTTGTAAAAAAGAAGAATGAAAAGGAATTGCCATTTACTGATCCAGCAGATTCAGCTAATCCAGACACTATAGAGAAATTATCAAATATTGATAAAATCAAAAAAGATTCAGAGTATTCAAAACATGTGGAAAAGACTGAAGATGTCGCAGAATTAGATGACACTGGTGGACCAGAAAATCAGACAAAAACAGAAGGGATTGATGAAACATTTGAACACATAGAAAATTCTATCGATGATAAAGTAGAATCAAAAGAAAAAGATAATCCAAAGAAGAAAGAATACTAATTTTTGAAATAACTCAGGCAAGCAAGTTCACATACGCAAATGGCAATAGATCGTCCTGCTTACTTGATAATATAATTATGTCAAATTTACTAAAAAAGGATCCTGACAAATCATTAGTTTCAGGAATAGAATTATTAATTAATTAATTGAAAAAGGCAAAGGAAAAAACAAGAACCCACACATGTAATAGAACCAGTTGTAAAATTTGAAATAATTTCTAAAGAACAGAATCTTTTGTTTTGAATACGCGATTAAAATAATCAGACAGTTCGTTTGGTTTTTCAATATCGTTTGTGATTCCGGCTAGATTCTTTGCCAGATTCTTTTTGTAACCAACTTGCATCTGTCTTTGGATTTGGATTCTTTGGGCTTGCGGTGAGCCTGCTCCATGCATAGATTCTGTCAAATATCCAACGGCATTTCTTCCCAAAGTCATATTTTCAATTAATCTTAAAATTCTCATTCTGTTTTCTATATCAACACCTTTCCTTCCAGCAAGATATTTTTTAAGTAATGGTCCAGCTTCTGGATGTCTAAAGTCTTTCTCAGAAGGTAAAGTAACAACTAAACCACCTGCAATGTCTTGTGCAAGTCTGGCAATTTCATATGGTAATCGAGTAACATTATGTTTACAAACTTGAGCAAGCATGTCTTCATTTAGGTAGACACCAGATTTCATCTTATGTCCTTGATGTGAAGATGCAATTCCTGCAGCAAAAATTGTTTCATTAAGATGAGTCATCTCTATGAGTTTGTCTTTGATGTGAGATACTTTAGGAACACCATTGTAATCAGCGATTGTAGCTGCTGCTCCAATTAACACATCACCAAGTCCTGTTTTGCATACATAACTACGTCTATGATAACAAGTAAAACGTTCAACTAGCATAGATGCAAATTCATATTCTCCATGCATGAAGACTTTATCCCAAGGAATAAACACCCTATCTAAAATTATCAAAGCCTCTTGTCCACCATATTTTGCATTACCATCATCAATATCACCTTCCTCCATACTTCTTGTATCGCAAGATTGTCTACCGTAAATGTAAGTGACTCCTTTTGCATCTGCAGGAATTGCACCAACGATTGCCCAGTCTTTGTCGTTTTCGGTTAGTCTAATTGTAGGCATCAAAATTATCCAATGTGAATTAATACAACCAGTTTGGTGTGCCTTTGCACCAGACACATAGATTCCTTTGTCATCTCTATCTACAACTCTTGTAAATAAATCAGGATCTTCTTGTTCTGCAGGTCCTTTGCTTCTATCACCTTTAGGATCAGTCATAGCACCACCAATTACAAGATTTTCTTTTTGCATCTCCTTTACGAATTCTAAAAATCTTTTATGGTAATCTGTCCCATGTTTTTCATCTATTTCAAATGTAGTAGAATGTAAAGAATTTAATGCATCCATTCCAACACATCTCTGGAAACATGTTCCAGTGTTTTGTCCTAGCGTTCTTTGCATTTTATTTTGCATAACTAAATCTTGTGCACTTTCAGCAATGTGTAAAAATCTATTAACTTTTAATCCACTAAGTGATGAATCGGCAGATGCTAATTCTTCCTCACGTACAGCAAGATCATATGTTTCGGCAACTGCATTAATTGATGGTCTAATCATTGGATGATCAACTGGTTCTTTTACTAATTTTCCAAAGAGGTAAATTTTAAGATCGCGACCCCTAAGGCTTTCGATATAATCATTTCCAGTTCTAATTGTCTTTAAGACACTAGCCATACAATACTATTCACCTTGAGGTTGTATAAATATTCTAAATTAGTTCAACCTAAACTTTAGGAACGAATTACAATCAGAGTCCTATTCGTACATCAAGAATTTTGCAACCTTTGCCTTTTTCCATTACAAGAACAGGATTCATGTCTAATTCTTTGATCTCTTTAAAGTCTGAAACTAATTGAGACAGTCTCTGAATACATTCAGAAAGTTTTGTAATATCAGATGATTTTTCACCTCTAACACCTTGTAGTAATTTTTGAGTCTTAATTGATGCAATCATGTCATCAGCTTCTAGATTAGTTACCGGTGCTAGTTTGAATGTCACATCTTTGAGAACTTCAACATAGATTCCTCCCATTCCAAGCATAATTACAGGACCAAATCCAGGTTCTAGTTTTGAGCCTATAATGAGTTCTTTTCCACCTTTTACCATCTCTACGATTAAAACGCCTTTGATCTCAGCTTTCTTGTTGTAACTTTTAGCATTTTTAATTATAGTTTTAAATGCAGATTTAATTTCTGCATCATTAGTTAAGTTTACTTTAACACCACCAGCATCAGATTTGTGAATAATTTGTGGAGATGCAATCTTCATTACAACAGGATAACCAATCTTCTTTGCAATTTTTATTGCTTCTGTTTCATTTTTAGCAAGTGCACTTTGAGGTAATGGTAAACCATATGCTTTGAGAACTTCTTGTCCTTCTTCTTCTAAAAGATTTGGTCTTTTCTCTTTTTTAACCTTGTCAAAAATTTTCTTTGCTTTTGTTTTGTTTACCTTGAATTTTGTGATCTTTCCTTCTTTACTATTTACCCAAATTGCAAATGTTTTCATTGCAGCTAAAGTTCTAATTGCTCCTTCAGCATATGTGTAATAAGGAACATCTCCTTTAGATAAAATTTCTCTATTTGTAACGCCTTCATCTAATCCCATTAGACTTGCAAGCATTGTCTTTTTGTATTTCTTTGACATTGAAACAATTACTTCTGCTAGCTTGTCATAATCTAAAGTCCCAGATGGAGTACACATTGTAATAACTGAACCAACTTTGGAGTGTTTGAGTACACGTTCCAAAACATTATGAAATCTGTTAAAATCAGCATCACCTACAATATCAACTGGATTTGCAGAGCTTCCCCAAGGAGGAATCACTTCATCAATCTTTGGACGAATACTATCAATTTTGGCCATCCTAATTTTTGATTTAGAGCAGGCATCAGTGGAAATAATTGCAGGTCCTCCTGCATTTGATACAATAACTAAACCAGCTGCTGTTGGAAGTGGTTGTTTTGAAAATGCGGTTGCATAATCAAAGAGTTCTTCCATTGTGTCAACTCGAATAGCGCCTGATTGTTTTAGTAAAGCATCATAGATTTCATCTGAACCCATCAATGCTCCAGTATGAGACATTGCAGCTTTTGCACCCTCTGGACTACGTCCTGATTTTAGTACAAGTACTGGTTTTTTGAGTTTTTTAGTTATATTTTTACAAACTTTAAGGAATTCTTGACCATCTCCCATGTCTTCAAGATACATCACGATAACTTTGGTTTGTTTGTGATTTGCAAGAATTTTTAAAATATCAACTTCGCTCATTACAGCTTTGTTACCAAGACTAACCACTGCAGAGAATCCAATTCCTTGAGCACTAGC
This sequence comes from uncultured Candidatus Nitrosopumilus sp., assembly GCA_905479565.1. Classification (GTDB taxonomy): domain Archaea; phylum Thermoproteota; class Nitrososphaeria; order Nitrososphaerales; family Nitrosopumilaceae; genus Nitrosopumilus. Next base: position 4,044 of record CAJQMY010000012.1, on the reverse strand, counting down.
ATCTTCTACTAGCGCTGCACAAATTGCTCCACTTTGTGATACAAGTGCAATTTTTCCAGACTTTGGCGTAATTTTAAGAAAAGTGGCATTCATCATGGTTTTTGGATCAAGATTCATGACACCAAGACAGTTAGGTCCAATGATTTGGATTTTGTATTTTTTTGCTATGTCTTTAATTTCTTGTTCACGTTTAGCTCCTTCTTCATCAACTTCTTTGAAACCTGCCGTGATAATTATAACACCTTTAACTTTCTTCTTTCCACATTCTTCTAACACATGTGCAACCAAAGTATTTTTAATTACAATAACTGCAAGATCAATTGATTTTGGAACATCTAAAACAGTTTTGTATGCTTTTTTGTAAAATACGGTATCTCTAGATGGACTAATTGGGTATACAGTTCCTTTGAAACCATTCATAATGTTTGATGTAATCGTAGCACCAACACTTCCTCTTTTATCAGATGCGCCAATTACTGCGATAGATTTTGGAGATAACATAACAGATTCTGCCATAATAAGTTCAATCTAAGATTTTATATAATAAAGTTATTCTTGGAAATTTCTGATCTCTAGTTTTTAGCTTCCTAGCATTTTTCCAGCCAAATTCTCTTTTCTTGAAACCCAAACAATGGATAAATTAGAAAATTTCCCAATAATCTCCCACGCTTCTCTAGCCAAATTTCTTAATGTTTCATTATTTATTGCAAATTCATGATTTAGTTGGTTTACTGTATTCTTTGAATCACTATAAATTGTAATTTTATCACTTAAATCAACATATTTCTTTAGTGCAGAAATTATTGCCAGATATTCAGCCTGATTGTTTGTTAGACCGGACTTTTTTTTATAAAAAGATTTTCCAGTTTCTTTAACAAAATACCCATACCCACTATTTGTTCCACCAGAACCATCAACGTATATGCTAATTCCCATCTTTATACAACCTTGTTATCTTTACAGTAAAATTTAGCACTATCATGTAAATAATTGTAGATATTCCTTGCGATACAATTGATGCTAAATAAGGATCATAGTTTATTGTTAAAAAATAATACTGCAGTACCCATCTACTTATAGTATATACGACTTCAGCAATTCCTAATGAAGTGATTAATTTTTTTAAATCTTGTTTGAGTTTTGCAATATCTGTCTTGCCAGATTCTAATCGATATTTTTTTCTATTATCAAAATAAAACAAGCTACTAAAAACTGAAAAATAAACTACGTAATCTGCAATTGTAGTATATGTGGTATTAAGAACATCAGCTTGATCAGATAAAATTTGAGCAATAATAGCGGAAATAATTATTGATGCGATAAATGCTATGAGAACATTTTTGTTTAATTTTAAATATTCTTGTAACATGTAATTGATTCTTGATCGTTACAAATAAACTAAGATTAGTCTAAAGTAATTTTTAAAAATATTATCAATCCTGCAAGTTCTGTAATCCCTACTCCTAACATGTATGGGAAAATTTCATGTGAAAAAATCTCCTCCATGGAAAAATAAGCTAGTGCACCAATTACATTATGCAAAAACAACATTCCTGCAACAACTATCATTCCTAATGGTAGTTGGGCTCTAGTATTTCCATACATTTTTCCAAATATAACGATTAGAACTCCAAGTATGCCCATGTTGGCAATTGAAACAATAGATAGTACTAGAGAAGTAGATTCCATTTAGTGTAAAACACCTCTGGAGCTTTTATTTACTTTTATCCAATTTTCCTTCAATTTCTTCAAATGCCTCCATATTGACTTCAAGATAGGTTGAGATAAAATAAGTCACATTGTATTTTTCTCCAACTTTGGTTATCATGTTGTTTTTTTCTAATACTTGAATATGATGCTGAATGGCCTTGTAATCAAGACCCATTTCCTTTGCTAATTGATTTGTGTTAAATGGATTTTCCTTTAGTTTAGAGATTATTTTTAATCGGTTTAATCCCCCTCTAGAACCTGCAAATACAAACCATAGGAGTCTTTTTGCATCAGGATCATTAGCCATAAGTTACGAAATTTCTTCTCATTTACTACTAAAAGGTATTCTAGAAGAAATAGAAAGTATAAAAAACATAATAATTGAAATTTGAATGAACAAAAAATGATGTTAAACTATGATGCACCTCTGTACAGACCACCATCAGAAGCTAGATCTTTAATTTTCCAAGTAACGTTAGGTTGTTCATTTAATGAATGTTCATTTTGTGATATGTATAGATCAAAAGAATATTCTGAAAGATCATGGGAAGATGTGAAGGCAGAAATAGACATGATGGCAGGTTATCTACCTGAAACTAGAAGAGTATTCCTTGCAGATGGTGATGCATTAAATCTTGATTCAGAATACATGATTAAAATTGTAAAATACATTAGAGAGAAATTTCAAAACATTGAAAGAATTTCATGTTATGCAATGCCTATGAACATTTTAAAGAAAACATCTGAGGAGTTAAAGAAAATGAATGAGGCAGGTCTTGACATGTTCTATCTAGGAATTGAAAGTGGTTCGGATATTGTATTAAAAAAAGTAACCAAAGGAGCAATAGGTAAAACAATTGTCAAATCAGTAAACAAGGCAAAAGAAGCTGGATATGTAATGTCATGCATGGTAATTTTAGGATTAGGTGGAAAAAAATACTCTAAAGATCATATCAAAGGTACTGCTGAGGTGATCAGTGCCTGTTCACCAGACTATGTCGGTGCGTTAACTCTATACTTGGAAAATGGAATTAAACAAGAATTTATCGACAAGTATGAAGGCGAATTTACTAGAATCAATGATGATGAATCTTTAGAAGAACTATATGATTTAATACATCAGATCGATACCAAGGAAGAGATTATTTTCAGAGTAAATCATGGTTCTAATGCATATACAGTCAAAGGCACTTTTCCTCAAGACAAACAAGCAATGTTAGATAAAGTAGCATGGATGAAACAGCATCCAGAGATGGTACGACCAGAAGGATTACGTGGATTCTAAATTAGATTTTCTTGATACGTGTATACTACTTTGAAGATTTTTACAAAATAATCACCATCAAAGATTTTGTTTGACATACCATTTTCATAATTTAGAACTCTAAACTTGTACTCGTAATTACCATCAGGACTCACATCAGTTTGAGCAAAATGAACAGCGTCATTTTCTTTAAAAATTTGAATTATTACGGGATAACCTTCAACATGGTTAGCAATCTTTCCTTCAACGTATGCCCACGGTAAAGTATTATCTTCAGAAGAATGGAAAAATATTGTCGACTTTTCGATACCTATCATTCCAGTTAATGGAATGATTTTAGTTTGAGACTCGTGTATATGGCTATTAATTAGAACTTGGCCAGAATGAGGATGCGCAAAGGCAGAATCAATTGAGAAAGGCAGTAGTAAAGTTAAAAACAAAATACTTGAGAACAGAATTATTTTGTTCATATCAAAATCTCGTATTAAAGTAGTTTAAGAATTTTTCAAATTAAAGGTTATCAATTATTGATTTGAGATTTTCAGGAAGTTCTGGCAATTCAGTATGACTTTCATTATTTTGAAGATTTTCAGGGCCTATTCTTCTAACTCGTTGAGTTCCAAGAAGCGTATCAATGTTTCTTTGAATATCTTTTTCAGATAACACCCTTAACAGCTTTTCAGTGACAACTTTTTCATTTTCATATTTTTTTATCCCGTGTTGAACAAGGAGTGTTTTTTCATCAGATGAAAATTCAGACATGCAAACCAACTAATTTTTGAAGTAAAAAACATACCTGTCATTCAAAAAATATTTTTTTAAGATCATCAATTTTTGGAATTCCAGTAAATTCTAATTTTTTGTCTATAACCAGTCCGGGAGCAGTGAAAATGGGGTATTTTTCCAGATACGATGGATTCTTGGTCACATCAACCAGATCATAAGATATTCCCAACGTATCCAACATTTTTTCCAATACAACACAGTTCGAGCAATCAGGAGCAGTTAGAACTTTAACGTTCATGACTTTAAAAACTGTTCAGGATTTTGTTCAAATGCCCAACTGCATG
>CAJQMY010000011.1 GCA_905479565.1 uncultured Candidatus Nitrosopumilus sp. | reverse complement strand
AACTATCAAGCAACAAGTTTTGTGCTGAAATTGATTTATCTGCAATTTCAATCAAGTTACTAGAATCAAGCAAAGATTTCTCCAAAATATTTCTCCAAGATGCAGCATGTCTAATGTCAGCTTCTGTATGAAGTTTGAAGTATTCTGTAGCTTCATCGCTAGTCAATCCATAGAATTCACCCAATCCATCAAGTTTTGTCTGACTGATTTTTGGAATTTCTTTTTCAAAGGCATACATTGCACATGCCCCCCCATCAAAAGTATCCATAAGTTGATTCAAATCAGATACAGCTTTTTGTGTTTTGATAGTTCCTGAATATGAAATTAGTTCATCTTCAGATACCCCAAGTTCGCCAGCAAAAGTAATCCATGGTTTAATATGATCAGATTCTTCTTGTTGGTTTTCAATTAATTCGTCAACTACTGCTTCAGGGGATTTTTTAATTATTGGAGTCATAAAGGAAGGAACTGCTTTTACAAGTTGAAAATATTCTTTTGAATAACCTGCTAGAGATTCTTGAGTTAATTTTCCATCAGACCACATTTGATAAAATGGGTGTTTTAGTAAACTTCTTTCTTCTATCATTTCATCAATTTTCTTAATTATACTCATGATACATCTCCATTAGAGCCAATAAAAAAATCTTTGTGGTTTACAAAAGATTTTATGGTCATAAAAAATAATTTTCATGGGTTCCAGTGGTGTAGACCGGTCAAGCATTTTGCCCTTTCAAGGCAAAGATCCCGGGTTCAAATCCCGGCTGGAGCACCAAGATTTATTTACGTATTGTAAAGTTTTTTGATCAGGCCCATATTGGACAGGAAAAATATCGAGATAAATCCTCTACTTGAAACTTATGGTAAGTATATTCAACAAATTGATCAAGCTTTAGAAAACGAATTAGACATTTACTCTGAATCAGAGTTTATTGAACCTCTAAAATATTCCTTAGAAGGAGGAAAACGAATTAGACCAATAATTTTGAATTTGGCAGCAGAAAGTGTAGGTAAAATTGATGAAAATGTACTTGCAGCATCATGTGCTGTTGAATTTCTTCACATGGAATCAATAATTCATGACGATATAATTGATAATGAAACAATGAGAAGGCAAAAGCAGCCATTCCATATCAAGTATGGATATAATACAAGTGTACTAACTGGAGATTTTGTTTTAGGACTAATTCTTGCCATTTCATCAAGATTAGATAATGCTAGAATTACAAAAGATTTGGCGACCACTGCCATGCTAATGAGTGAAGGTGAAATGATTGAAGGTAGATTAGAAACAAGTGAGGACGTAACATTTGATGATTATCTTAAAGTCATTGAATACAAAACAGCAGTAGCATTTCAAGTTGCAGCCAGAATTGGAGCAATTATTGCAAATGGAACTGAAGAACAAATTGAAGCATTAACTGAATATGGGAAAAATCTTGGAATTGCATATCAAATTAGAGATGATTTGTTAGACTGGAAAAATGAAGATAAATTGTTTAATTTGCTAATTAAGAAAAGTTCTGATCCAAGAGACGTGTTTAACAAAATGGAAGAAATGTTAAAAGAATATTCAGAAAAGGCAAGAACAGGTTTAAGAAAAATTCCCGATAGTGATGCTAAAATTAATTTAGATAATTTAATAAAATTTACTTCGTTTAACGTATAGGATCTAAATTAATTACTGGGGTTACAAACTCTACAAATTTAAGTAATGGTTCTGGATATACACCAAATCCTACCAAAAAGACTGTTGAGAATACCATTACAGCGATAATAGATTTTGGTTCTACAACTCTCTTTTCAGTTTCACCCTCAAAGTACATCTTTCTTGTAATCCAACCATAGTAAGCAAGCGATAATGCACTGTTAAGTACACCAGCAATTGCAAGCCATGGTGCCCACCATATCACAGAACTAGCATCTAGTGCACTACCAAATAACATCAATTTACTCCAGAAGCCTGAAAGTGGAGGTATTCCAGCAAGCGCAAAGAGAGCAATAATCATGCCCAAAGCGGTAATTGGCATTCTTCTTCCAAGTCCTTTTAATTTGTCAATATGAGTAACACCAAGTGTTGTAACAATACATGCAATTGCAATAAATGCAGCACCTTTCATTACTGCATGATTCATAATTTGATACAAAGAACCCTGTAATCCAAGAGAACTGTGCGGAGCTACTGCAAGCCCAATCAAAATGTATCCTGCATGAGCAATACTAGAATAAGCCAGCATTCTTGAAATGCTTTTTTGCATAATTGCTGCAACATTTCCAATAGTCATAGTCATTACTGCAATAATTCCAAGAGCCAAAGTCCAATCAAGATTCAGAACGACCATGCCGAGAATTACAATTCTAATTGTTGCAGCAAAACCGGCTTTCTTTGTTGCAGCAGCTAACAGCGCAGTGATAGGAGATGGAGCACCCTCATAAGTATCTGGAAGCCATTGATGGAATGGCACAAGCCCCATTTTGAACCCAAATCCTGCAATAAACATTCCAACTGAAAGTAATGCAAGTGGCAACATGGAAGGATCAAGTGTCGAATAACCTTGAATAACTTCTCCAATATTTGTAGAACCAGTCAATCCATAAGAAATTGAAATTCCGTAAACTATGATTGCAGATGACAAAGCACCAAAGAGAAAATATTTTAAGGCGGCTTCATTTGAACTTGGATTCTTTTTCATATATCCAACCAAAATATATGTTGGAATACTCATCAATTCCCACGCAACAAATAGCATTATCAAATCAGTAGAATATGCAACTAACACCATACCGATAGTTGCTAGTAAAATTAGTGAATAGTAAACAGCAGGAGAGTTATGTTTCCGCATATAGTTGAAAGAGCCAACAGTTGTGAAAATAGCAACAATAAGCATTGCAATTGCAAAGAATCCACCAAATGCATCATCTACAATTACATCCTCAGAGAAAAGTGCAGATGAAGCAATGTTTTCTGCATAAAATTGGTATCCGACATATCCCATTGATACAATTAATGCTGCAAATGCAATTACCGCGTAAAATGAATTTGAGCCTTGCTCTTTTCTTGCAATACTAATTATCGGTAAAAGAATTCCAACAGTACCCAAAATTGCAATTAATACCAATGGAGTTGAAGTAATTTCTAACATTTCATCATTTCTCCTATATCAACAATATCAGAACTACGAATAGCAATCCTGCTCCAAATACGAATAGATATGATTGTGAAACACCGGTTTGAGTGCCTTGAATGACTTTGGCACTCCATCCAACTGCTTTTTGGACTCCAGCATTCATACCGTAATCAATAGCGGTCTTTTCAAAGTATCGGAACACCCCTCTTGCAAGCCATAGAGGAGCTACAACAAAGCACCAATAGATTATGGCGTTTAGATACCATCTGTTTAAGATGAGTTTGTGAAGTGAGTAAAAGAAAATATTTGAATTAACAAATTTTACTGGATCTACCCATCTTCCAATATAGAAGATGTAACCCAATCCAATTCCCGTAGCAAACGCTACCAATGATGAGCCGAGTGCAACAGGGTTAAGTCCTTGTAAGAATTCTGGTAAAATTGATGCTTCATTTGCAACATGTACCGTATGAATACCAAATGAGTGCTCCAAATATTCAGTGAATAAGTGATGTAATCCCTCTTCTGCAGATAATCCAATAAGACCAATACCAATTGTCAGTACCGCAAGAATTCCATATGGAATCCACATTGACATTGGTGCTTCATGAATGTGATGTCCTTCTTCTTCCATCTTTTCGATGTGCTTGCTCTTCTTTCCAAAAAATACCAGTCCAATCATTCTTGTCGTATAAAATGCAGTAATAATAGCAGTTAGAATAGCAATAATGTATAGCGGCATTGCCCATTCATTTCCAGATGTATAGACTGCGGCAAATATTGCATCTTTACTCCAGAAACCTGTTGTGATAAATGGTGCACCCATTAAACCAAGACCTGCAGCCCACATGAATGCATAAGTTTTCTTCATTTGTTTTCTCAAGCCTCCCATGTCACTCATGAATCTAGAACCAATAATATGCAGTAAAGAACCAGCTGCCATGAACAATGAAGCCTTGAACATTGCATGAGAAATTAAATGGAAAAATCCTGCAGTATAACCATCAACATATTGATGAGACAAACCTGCAATACCTAATGCCATCATCATATAACCAATTTGAGAACCAGTAGAATATGCAAGAACTTTCTTAATTTCGTTATTTACCATACCTTGTGTTGCAAGTAATAATGCAGTAATTGCACCAACCCAAGCAATAATTTCAAAGAATTGATCAGCCATAATTCCTGCCGCACCTAATGCAAATACAAGTGGACCAATTCTTGCAACCAAGAAAACTCCGGCTTTGACCATTGTAGCTGCGTGAATTAATGCAGATACTGCAGTAGGACCAGTCATTGCTTCTAACAGCCATTCGTTAAGCGGGAATTGAGCAGACTTGCCTATGGCGCCACCGAATAGTAAAACAAATGCAGGAACAAGTAGTCCCTGAGCTTGCATCGTAACTGCCCAATCAGTAGAATCCATTAATTCTTTAAATCCAAAAGTACCTGCAAACAAAAATATCAAAAGCATACCAGCAATCATCATCACATCACCAACTTTTGTCATGATGAATGCCTTCATACCTGCATGAGTTGGTGCATAGTAATCTAGCATACCAAGAACAGTTCTACCTTCAACACCAACATGATCTTTCTTTTTATCGCGATACCAAAAGCTAATCAAAGCATATGATGCAAGACCTACTCCCTCCCATCCAAAAAAGACTTGTAACAAGTTATCAGATAATACAATTAATTGCATTGAACCAATAAAGAACATCATCCAGAACCAAAATCTTGTAATGTCCTTGTCACCTTTCATGTAACCGGTACTGTATATCATAATGAGAAATGAAATCCAGCCAACTACATTAGCCATAATTATTGAAAGCGGATCTGCCAATACACCGGCTTTGAGACCTATTGCTTCTATCCACATTACCTGATCATGTATTTCATGAGCCTCCAAAGCCATTGGAAGAAGAGATGCTGCAGATAATGCACTCATCAAAGCAAATGCTACTGCGACATACCCAGTCGCATGTTTTGATAATTTACCAACTCCCGGAATAATCATTGCTGCTGCAAATGGTAAAATCCAAATTAACCAAGCACTTGATGCTCCAACATCAAATGGTAATCCTAAAGCTTCTGTTGCCATAATCTATACTCCCAACACTCCACTCATGTATGGAATTATTGTCTTCAAGAAAATATCTGGATAAATTCCAACTACAATTGAAAATCCTGCCAACACCATCATTGGAGCAGTCATATACCAACTTCCTTCTTTAACATGCTCAAGATGTTCTGGAATTTTTCCAAAGAACACACGTTTTAGCATCCACAACATGTAAGACATTGTAAGTGCTGTTGCAACAATACCTAGACCGAACATTACGGCTCTAAGTGTTGAGCCTTCTTCAATAGCAGTCTCTAATGCACCAAAGAATAGAGGCCATTCGCCCATGAAACCACCGGTTGGTGGAACCCCCATGATTGTTAGTGCCCCGATTACAGCACATACTGCAGTTATAGGCATCTTTCCTGCTAATCCGCCAAGTTTTGTAATACTTCTAGTTCCCACTTTAACAATAATAATTCCTGCCATCATGAAGAGAATACCTTTTCCAATTGCATGTGTTACATACATCATCTCTGCACCAGCAAGACCAAGTACTGATATCGAACCAATACCAAATAAGATGTAGCCCATTTGACTAATACTAGAATAAGCAAGAAGACGTTTTAGATCATCTTGCATTAAAGCCATGGCACCACCATAAATCATTGTAACAAGACCCCAGATGTGTAACCAGATTGAAAGTTCTGCAAATGTTAACGGTAAGAATTCTACAATTAATCTGAAAACACCATAAGCCCCAATTCCTATCATTGCTGGAGACAACAGTGCACTGATTGGAGTAGGTGCCGAACCGTGGACATATGGAAGCCAAACATGGAACATAAACACTGCCAGTTTAACTCCGAGTCCTATTGCAATTGCAACTGCAGAATACATTGCAATATCTGCAGGAATTTCAGATTCTCTGATATCTGCAAAGTCAAAACTACCAAGTGTAAGACCAATCATCAAAAACCCTAATAGTAAAACTACTGCACCTGCATGAGTCCAAAACAAGAACATTAAACCAATCTTTCTTCTAGGACCATCACCCCAAAGTGCAACTAAGAAGAAACCAGGAATTAACATAACTTCAAAGAAAATATAAAATTCAATCAAGTTAGTCGAAAGAACTGTTCCAAGCATTCCCATTGCAAATACAAGATATAGTGCAAAGTAAAGTCCAGATTTAGCATTTACATAATTTGTAAGAGATGAAGATTCTACAACAGATGTTTGACCACTTGCTGAAGAGTTGAGATTCTTTTCTTCTTCAAATTGTTCATGAAATTTGTGAATCATGTATGGTTTTGAATAGATTGCCAAGATTGTAGATAAAACATAAATCATTATTGCAAATGGTGATGCCAATCCATCTAACAAGAAACCAAATTCTCCAAATTGTTCAGTCCATGGATAATGTTCCTCCACTGTTCCAGAAAGTGCCGCATTGATTACAAGAATTGTAGTATATACTAGAATTGCAAATGTAAACCACATTGCAGGTGTAGGTCCTACTTTTCTTCCAATAATGTATGCGACCGGGGATAAAAGTAAGGGTAAGAAAACTGCCTGTAATAATGCGTATTCCATTATCCCTTCAGGCTCCTAAAGTCTGCAATATCGACATTTTGATACATACGATAAGCTACAATAATTAATGATAGTCCAACTGCCACTTCTGCTGCTGCAATTGCAATTGAAAATAAAGCCATTGTTTGACCACTACTATGTGGTAAGAATCTACCAAATGCAACAATGTTCAAGTTTGCTGCATTGATGATAATTTCAACTGCAAAAAGCATTCGGATAAAATTACGTTTAACCGCAAGACCATAAATTCCTATGCCAAGTAAGGCGACAGATACTAAAGTAAAATCAATTAGCTCGCTGGTCATTCTCCACATCCTCTCGTTTTGCTAAAACTAGCGCACCAGTGACAGATCCTGCAAGAAGTAATCCCATCAAGATTAATGCCGGCCAGTAGTATGTGACAAAGTCAATTCCTATATCTCTAAAGTCAGGAGCAGGCTCATCGGTAGTCATTGTTTTTATTCCAGAATCCAAAAATACTGCACCTAATGAAACCATAATTATTAACATCAAACCAATACCTGCAAATTTTCTTCGTTTATCCTCGATTTTTTTGAAAATTAATTCTCTTTTTACTAACATTACAGTAAACAAAATCAAAACAGCAATGGAACCAACATAAACTGCTATTTGGAATAATGCAACAAACGGTGCATCAAGCAAGAAAAAGAATCCGGCAATACCACCTAAGGTTCCCATTAAAGCAATAGAGCCATAAATCAATGATCTCATTTCAAGTGCTGCAATTGCAGAACCAATTGTGATTACAGTCAATGCAAGGAATACAGCATCAGCCATGTGTTGCACCTCTGTCAGAAATTTGGATTTCACTGTCTTGTGCAACGTATGGTTTGACTTGTAATTGGGCAGGAGTATAGATTAGGCCCTCTTTTGAAAATGAAGATAACTCATAATCATTTGTCATATAAAGTGCATAAAATGGACATGCATCTACACATAAACCACAGAAAACACATTTTCCATAATCAATTTGTGGCATGATTGATTTTTTGTTCTGTTTTTGTTCTTCTGGAACTTTTACCATTGCAATAGCTTCTGCAACACCTTCGCATGCAATTGAACATAATTGGCAACCAGTACAGTGATCATGGAATAGCATATGACGCCCTTTAAGTCCAGCAATGCCAACACCTGTTGACGGATCAAATTGGTATCCATCTCCCACAAACTTTAGTTTCTCTTCAGGATAACGAAGAGTAAATCTCTTCGTCGCAATGTGTTTAATTCCAGAATTTAATGCACGAATAATACCAGTTGCAGTTCCCATTATTGTAATCCTCCTGGTCCTAACACTCCAGCGTAAAGCAAGCCAAGTGCAATAAAGATGTTAACGAAAGATAGTCCGATCAATTTACTCCATCCTAGATTCAACAACATGTCAACTCTAATTCTTGGGAAAACTCCTCTTGGTAACAATATGAAGAAGATGATACCTGCAGTTTTCAAAACAAACCAAAGTGTACCATTAAGCATTTCTTGTGTGAATAAAGGTAATCCAGGGAAAGGTCCTACAGTGATAGGACCCATTTCAATTCCTTCAAGAATTTCCACTGGGAATGGAGGCACTACCATTGGACCATTCCAACCACCAAGGAATAGTACCACAAACAAAGCTGCAAACGCATAGAGTTTCAGATATGTTCCTAATTGGACAAGTCCATACATCATTCCAGATAATTCAGTTAACCATCCAGCTACAATTTCACTTTCTGCCTCTGGTAGATCAAATGGAATTCTTTCTAATTCTGCAAGCATTGTGATAAAGAACACAATAGCTCCAACGGGTAAAAATACAATCCAGGGAAAGCTAGATTGACTTGCAGCAATTTCAGACAAATTAAGAGAGCCAGTTAGCATTACGACACCCAACAAAGATAGAATTAATGGAATCTCAAATGACACCATTTGGAATAAAGCCCTAATGCCACCAATGAATGGGAATTTACTGTTTGCAGACCATGCAGAAAGAATTGTAATGATTGGGAAAAATCCTATTACTGCAAACACACCAAGTAATCCCATCTCCACATCTGCAACCACCCAACCAGGCGCAACAGGGATAAATGCAACAAATGCCGCTGCTGCTGCAACAAAAAGAACCGGAGCTGCCCAGAAAATTGGTTTATCAGCTTTTGCTGGAATAATAATTTCTTTTGAAATTAATTTTAAACCATCACCCATTAATTGTAAGATTCCTTCAAATTTTCCACAATAGAATGGGCCAACTCTTAATTGTAATTTTGCAAGCATCTTTCTTTCAACAAAGATTGTGGCAGCAGCTAATAATGCTGCAAATCCAAATCCAGGAAATGCCATCACTCTAAAAATATCAGTGGCCATGAATGCATGAACAACAGGAAGTATACGTGTTGGATCCGCCATCCAAGTAAATGCAAGAAACGGAGTAAGTAACTCACCATCAATTACAGGCATCTCAATTACAAATAGAATCATCATAACTGCTGGAAGACCAATTAAAACTAGAATGAGAATAATCCAAAATATATTATCAAGTAATGATTTGATAAACTCACTTAATTTGAATTTTGGTGCAATAACTGACATTTATCGGTCTGCCTCCACTGGCCAATAGTTAAGACTCCAGTAAACTGATGGCATATTGCCTAGTTTTTCACCTCTAAGAAGATTGGGTAATGCAATCAAGTTTCTAAAAGAAGGAACACTCAACTTTACCCTATAAGGTTCAACTTTTGCATCAGAGACAATATAGCAACCTAATGAACCTCTGCCTGATTCTACACGCTTGTATACAGATTCAAGTCCTTTGGTTTTTGGATTTGGTTTTAGTTTAACTCTAACTGAACCAGACTTCGGCATTTTTTGTAATGCTTGTCTAATAATATTACAACTTTCCAACATGTCAAACCATGGAACTTTGGATCTCGCATAAGAATCACCTTCTTTCATTACATTGGTATGAACATCTAATTCATCATAGACATCATATGGTTCCTTTACTCTAAGATCATAATCAACACCACTGGCTCGAAGTACAGAACCAGTTGTTCCATATCTAATTGCATCTTGTCTTGACAAAATACCAGTATCTTTGGTTCTTGCAATTAGAATAGGGTTATCATAAAAAACTGCAGCATATTCTTTAATTCGTTTTTCAAAATAGTTTACTTGTCGCAAACACACATCTTCAAAGTTTGGGGGTAAATCATTTCTAACTCCACCTGGAACAAAATGTGCATGTGTTACTCTAGCACCAGTCATTTTTTCCATAAGATCAATTAAGAGCTCACGATCTCCTGCTGGCCACATAAACATCGTAGAATGACCCAAAAATATCCCATAAATTGCAAGCCAATACATGATGTAAATACATCGATTTAATTCAGATGCAATTACTCTAACATACTTTGCACGTTCTGGAACTTCTATTCCAAGTAATTCTTCGGCTCCCAAAACATATGGATAAAGTACATTACATGAATCATGAATTACAGGTCTTTCCAAATGAGGAATATTTGTAATATAGTTTCTATATTCGGCCATTTTTTCCTCACCACGATGAACGTATCCCGGATCTGGATCACATGCGACAATGTAATCACCATCAATTTGAACAACAATCCTCATGTGACCTGAACCAGGATGTTGTGGTCCAACATTAAGGGTCATTATTCTCTCATCAACTTTTTGGAGTGCTAATCCTGGCGGTAAAACAAAAGTCATATCTATCTACCTTTTATTGCAAAGTCCTTTCGAAGTGGAGGTAAGTCTGCCCAATCTTCTGGCAAAAGTAATCGTCTATTATCAGGATGTCCTTCAAAGAAAACTCCAAACATTTCAAAAATTTCTCTTTCATGAAATTCTACACTGTAAAATATATCTCTAAGAGTTGGAAGACGGGTTGCATCATTTCCAGGAATAGGATTGGTTTCTCTAGGAGCCCTAGTAGCTAAAACTAGAATTTGTCTAGCCAAAGAAGATTCAGTGTAAGATCCAATATGGTAAACAACTTCAATTTCATTATCTTGTGGGTAATCTACACCTGAAACAGATTCAACATGATCATAATTTAGGGCATCGCGAATGAATTTAGCAACATCGTGTACATTTTCTTTACCAACATCAATTCTAACTCTATCTTCTTTTACAAATCCAACTTGAATTTTATCACCAAACTTTTCTACCATTTTATCAGAAATACTCTTTTCAAATGCTGGCAATTCCACAGGTGCTACTTCAGGTTTCTTTGGCGTAGGCTTTGGCGGAGGAGATTTAACCTCAGGTTTATCATCTGCAGGAGAATTTTCTGTTTCAGTATTCATCATACAAACGTCCTAGCTTTCATTCTCTTGATTTTTTCTTGTAATAACATACATCCTTGAATAAGAGTTTCAGGTCTAGGAGGACAACCTGGAACATAGACATCAACTGGAATAACTCCATCAATTCCTGGAAGTACGTTGTATGAATCAAAATACAACCCCCCAGTAATTGCACAAGCTCCCATAGCAATTACATACTTTGGTTCTGGCATTTGATCATAAACTAATCTAAGACGTGGTGCCATTTTTCTTGTAATGGTTCCTTGTACAACTACAAGATCACATTGTCTAAGTGAACCAAATGCTTCAATGATACCAAATCTTTCAACATCAAATCGTGGACTCGATGCTGCACCAAATTCTACACTGCAACAAGCTGTTTCAATGTGAACAGGCCAGAGTGACCAAATTCTACCCCAATTAATAGCATAGCCCAAAGGTTTACCAATTGCTTTTTCTAAAATGTCACCTAATTTTCCAACAAAAACATTTGCGTTTTCTGGTGTTACCAAATCTTTAAGCAATTTTATCCCCTACCTTCGTAAATACAATTTGTATAAAAAACTACCATATTCTTCTTCTCCCAGACTGATATAAAGCAAATGCCATTGCTCCAAACATAATAGCTAAAAATCCCATCATTGGCAAAGTTGCCATCTTTGGGATTTCTAACAGTGCACTACCCCATGCATACAAGAAAATTGCCATCACATCAAATACTACAAACATCAGAATATACGGGTAATACTGCATCATGAAATGAGTTCTACCTTCACCAGTTGGAACTTGTCCACATTCCATTGGCAAAAATTTTACTGGATTACTTCTCTTTCGTGGAGAAATCATTCTTGAAATAACTAAAGCTGGAGCCATTGCTACTATGGCAAAGCCAAACATCAATACAACGGTACTATAATTGCCCGCTAATTCCCCGACCAATTTAGCTTTTCACTTCAATTTTTGTATAAAAAGGTATGTTTCATTTTAGGGATCAGTTTCTGAAAAAATATTTGTGTAAAGGACTTAATAGGATAACCGCAAATTGCGATCATGTCATTAAATGTAGGAGATACCGCTCCAAGTTTTGAACTTGCAGATACCGAGTTAAAAATGAGAAGTTTAGACGAATTTAAAGGCGGAAAAATAGTCATATCATTCATCGTAGCAGCAAGTTCTCCAGTTTGTGAAGTAGAACTTTGCACATTTAGAGATTCTTGGAAAGAAATTTCAGATATGGGTGCCAAAGTCATAGCAATTAGCAATGATGGTCCATTTGCAAACAAAGCATTTGCTGAAAAACATAACTTTAACTTTCCATTATTAGCTGATTATACCAGTAAAACAATTAGAGATTATGGTATTTTGATGCCAGATCTACTCCACATTAAAGATTACAATGCTGCAAAGCGTTCAGTTTTCATAATTAATGAAAATGGAAGAATTGGTTACAAATGGGTTTCAGAAGATCCACTAAAAGAACCAGACTATGAAGAAATTAAAAATTTCTTAAAGTAGAAAAAAAATCTGTTTTATTCTAAATCTATGATAACGTCGCCTTTAGCAACAGTTGCACCTTCTTTAATTTTTAGATTTTTAACAACACCATCTTTATGGGCTTTTATTGCAACTTGCATCTTCATTGACTCTAGTGTACATACAACATCTCCTTTCTTAATTGAATCATCTTCAGCAACTGCAATAGATACAACTTTGCCAGGAATTTGGCTTTTTAATGCTAATTGTACACCGCCTGAACCACCACCGCCAGAATTTTTGAAAACAACTTCATCGAAATGAGTGTTCATGTTTAGTGTGATAGGAACATGATCAATCACAAGATTTATTTCATTTGTAAAAGTCTCAAGGTATTTTGCTTTATGATATTGTTGATCTAAGATAAACTCAATTCTTTTTGCATCCATAGTTATAATTCTTAATGAATGTTCTTTGTCATTGATCTTAATTACATAATCATTATTACCTAAGTTTTCAACGATTTTTCCATTAAATGAAGTTTCAATATCAGAAATCTTATAGTCCATCAATCATCAATCCAGTTTACTTTTCCATGTTGCATTACTAGTACTGCTATTTTGAACTCTATTTTTGAAATATTCAGAATAAACAATGGCTGCAGCTAAAGCTGCTCCACTCTTTTCTTCTTTTTCTTTTTTAAGATCTTCAGATAATTTATCAATCATATCATAACGTTTCAAAAAGTCAGTTGATAATTCGCCCTTTTTGTATTCTTCAGAGTTTAGAATTGTTTTGTAAAGAGGAATAGATGTTTCAACACCTTCAACATACATGTCTTTTAGTGCAGTAAGCATTCTTGTTCTGGATTCTTCAAATGTGGGTCCCCAAGTACAAAGTTTTGCCATTAATGAATCATAAAATGGGGATACTGTACACCCAGGATAAAGATAAGTATCACATCTAACATTTGGTCCTGCAGGAATTGTTACGTCTGGAACAGGTCCAGTTGAAGGTGCGAAGTCCAAAAATGTATCTTCTGCATTAATTCTACATTCAATAGCATATCCATTCATCTTTAGATCTTTTTGTTTGAATGGAAGTGGCTCTCCATTTGCAATATCAATTTGTAATTTAACAAAGTCCAAACCTGAAACCATTTCACTGATAGGATGTTCTACTTGAAGTCGTGCGTTAATCTCAATAAAATAAAATTCGCCATTATCGGCTCTTAGAAATTCTGCCGTACCAAGATTAGTATAATCAACTGCCTCTGCTGCTCTAACAACTATTTCACCAATTTCTTCTCTTTTTGCATCATCTACCACAGGAGAAGGGGTTTGTTCAATTAATTTTTGATTTCTTCTTTGAATAGAACATTCTCTCTCAAAGAGATGTACAGCGTTACCATGATGATCTCTGCACATTTGATATTCAATGTGTCTTGTTTTTTCTAAGAATTTTTCAACAATGATTGCAGATTTTCCAACAGCAGCAATGGATTCAGAGGTTACTGTATCAAAACCTTCATGTAATTCTTTGTCATTTGTTACAATTCTAATTCCACGACCCCCACCACCATAAACTGATTTTAACATAACAGGATATCCAATATCATTTGCAACTTTTGCTGCATCTTCTGCATCCTTTACTAATCCTGGACTTCCAGGAACAGTTGGAACTTCAGCTTTGAGCATTGCAGCTTTACATTCCATTTTATCACCACATAAATTCATAGAATCTGCAGATGGACCAATGAAAGTAATTTTATTTTTTTCACATAATCTTGCAAAGTCATCATTTTCAGAAAGGAAACCATAACCTGGATGTACAGCATTAGCACCAGAAGATAACATAACTTCAAGAATTTTTTCTTGGTTAAGATAAGATTTTGCAGGAGCTGCTTCACCAATGTAATAAGATTCATCAGCTTTCTTAACATGTAATGAATTGTAATCTTCATCAGAATATACTGCAACAGTCTTGATTCCTAATGCATTACATGTTCTAATAACACGTAAGGCGATTTCTCCTCTGTTTGCAATAAGTACTTTTTCAATCATATTTAATCACAAATTGATATTTCCGTGTTTTCTTGGAAGTTGTTTTGCTCTCTTGTTTACGAGCATTTGAAGTGCTTTGATAATCATTGGTCTTGTTTCAGCTGGATCAATTACATTATCTACAGTTCCATGAGATGCTGCTACGTATGGATTCTCAAACTTTTCTGCAAATTCATCGATTAATTGCTTCTTAAGTGCCTCAGGATCATCTGCTGCAGCAAGTTCTTTTCTAGACATAATTTTGACTGCTGCCTCTCCACCTAATACAGCACATCTTGCAGTTGGCCATGCATAATTAATGTCAGTTCTAAGATTCTTGCTTCCCATTGCAATGTATGCTCCACCATATGCTTTTCCAATTACCAAAGTAATTCGTGGAACAGTTGCTTCACAATATGCATAGAGTAACTTACTTCCATGTCTAATGATACCATTGTGTTCTTGATTAGAACCTGGCATGTATCCAGGAGTATCGACTAAAGTTAGAATAGATATGTTAAATGAATCACAAAATCTGATGAATCGTGCTGCTTTGTTAGATGAATCAATATCAAGTGCACCTGCAAGATGCATTGGATTATTTGCAATAATTCCGATCACTTGCCCATTCATTCTACCAAAACCAACAACTACATTTGGTGCAAACAATTCGTGAACTTCGAAAAATTGATGATTGTCTACAATAGCGTTGATGATTTCTTTCATGTCATATGGTTGTAAAGGATTTTCAGGAATTACATTAATGAGATTATGATCCATTCTGTTTGGATCATCATCAGTTTCAATTTTTGGCGGTTCTTCTGTATTATTTTGAGGTAAAAATGAAATTAATTTTTTGATATAATCCATACACTCGTATTCATTTTGTGCGACGAAATGTGCAACACCACTTTTCGAACCATGAGTCATTGCACCACCAAGATCATCAAATGAAATTTCCTCACCTAACACAGTCTTAACTACATCAGGTCCTGTGACAAACATTGTTCCTACTTTTTCAACCATAATTACAAAATCAGTCATTGCAGGAGAATAAACAGAACCACCTGCGGATGGGCCAATACTTGCAGTAATTTGTGGAATTACACCAGAAGCTAATTGATTATGATAAAATATATCTGCAAATCCGTCAAGACTCATGATTCCTTCCTGAATTCTAGCTCCACCAGAATCCATTATACCAATTATTGGACATCCAGTCTGAACTGCATGATCCATTAGTTTGCATATTTTTTTAGCCCCCATCTGACTAAGAGTGCCACCAAGCACGGTGAAATCATAAGCAAAGACAAAGATTTGTCGGCCATCTACATTTCCATAACCACCGATTACACCATCAGTAAAGAATTTCTTTTTCTGCATATCATATTCGTGATAATGATGAGTGGTTAATGGATCAATTTCAGTAAAAGTACCTTCATCAAGTAAAAGATTGATTCTTTCACGAGCAGTTAATTTACCCTTATCATGTTGAGCCTTAATTCTATCTTGACCCCCACCTTGTAATGCCGTATTATTTTTTGTAACATACCCTTCAATCTTTTCAGAATGCACAGTAATCTAAAGCATAATGGTTTCCTATATTAATTTAATTTGAGATGCTCAAAATATGAGATTTTTATAAAAATTCAATGATCATTGTTTTTTTTAGAGTTTCATGAGTTTAAAAGTGGAAATTTCTTATTTGTTGATTTTTGATAAGAATCAAATGCATCTTTTTCCTCACTACATTTCTTACAGATACATAATTGAGATATATTTGAAATATCACAAATTTCTTGAAATTCACATTGAGGGCAACCTGCAGGGGCCCCACATACTATGCATTGTAATTCGTTAGTTTGGGCACATTTTTCATGTTTAACGCCCAAACCTTTTGCCCATAAACCAATTTCATTGGCAGGAATTTTTTCACTACAAACAATACAAGTTCCAGGAAATTTCATAGGGATTTTTCTCCAACTCATTTTATTAGTTCAATCTCCTTTACAATAATATCCCCAAATGTTTCTTCTAATTCTAATTTGAGAGTTTTATTTTTAATACAAAATAAAACGTATGGTAAACATAAGGTTACGAAAGAACTAGAAGACAAATGTAATTTTCTTGCCATAACATTGGATAGGGATTTTATTTTTGCACCATCCCAACGAATTCTATTTAATAAAGACCATGATAAATTATATTTTGCATATCTTATTTTATCATCATTTTGATATAATTTAATTAAAATGTCATTCAGATATCTAAGCAATCTCCAATTTTGTGTTTTCATTATTCTTCCAAAAAGCATATCTGCTGTAGATATTATTTCTAAATATTTTACAAGTATTTGAGTATCTAACTCACTAGTAATAATACTAGAATAAAATGCATTGATTTTTTCTCTAGGATCTATTTGCATGGAATAAAGAATACTACGAGCTTCTTCAATTGAATTGGCTTTAAAAAAAGCATTTACCCCGTCTTCAACATTAACACTCTCAAAAGATTGTTCAACTTGAGGATTAAATCCGGTTTCTAAAGACTGGGCAAGATTAATCATTGAACGAATATCACCTTTAGATTTATCAATTACTTTGATTAAAGAACCAGGACTAAGTTTTACACTTTGTTTTTTCAAAATATTTTCAAGATATACTCTCAATAATCTAGGAGGAATTTTTTTAAATTGAATTGTTTTTACAACTTTTTTAATACTTTTCATTTTATCAGAATCATCATTGTTTGCAGCAAGAACAATTGGAACTGTAGGTTCTTTTAGAATATCAACAAGTGCAGATGTCCCACCATAATCACCTCGACCGTGAATGCCATCTACTTCATCCACAAAAATCATCGGAGTTCCCAAAACACTCACATTTCCTAAAACAGGTATGAGAATTTCATTTAATCTCGATTTACTTCTGACATCACTTGCATTAAGTCCAATCATATCATATCCAAATTGTTTAGCGACAAGATACGCTATGGTAGTTTTTCCTATTCCAGGAGGACCTACTAAAAGTAATGGCTTTGTACCTTTTTTCCATTTTATGAACCATTCAATTATTGCTGTGCGAGCTTCTTCATTTCCAACCATATTAGAAATTATCTGAGGTCGGTATTTTTCAGACCACATCAATGTAATCACTTAGGAAGTTTAGATTGGTACTCTGACCATTTGTTAGCTTTTTGTAATTTATTGTACCAATATTGATTGTAATGTTCAACAGTCAAAAATAAGAATTCTAAAAATTCTTTATGAGAGAAATCATCAGGCAATAATTCAAGTGTAAGTCTTGCATCTTGTAAATACAAATTACTTTTTTCTAAAGTAACTTCAAATCCCTTTTTCACATTGTTTGCCAATAATGAATAGTAAAGGGGCCAAGAAGGTATTTTTACAAATCCATTCTTTATTGAATCTTCAATTTCATTTCCGCATCCAACACCTTCAGCAGCTCTTGCCATACCTAAATAAAAAATTTCACTCAAAGGTCTTTCTGCTAAAGCCATGTTTCTTCCAGCAGTTCCCATAACGGCACGATATTTTTTGTAAGATAGCGTCATCTCTTCTTCGGTAATTTCGGTTGGTTTTGATTTTAGTTTTTCATCCAAATACTGTCCAATTCTCGCATCTTCAAAACCGGCTTCAAATTCTTTTAAAACATGTTCACCACCTTTTGAAATTTTATCTCTAGCCAATTTCAAAATATATGGATTCATTAGCTTATAATCATCAAGAAATTCTAAATCTTCATCTTTGTCTACAATTCTATCCATAGGTTCACTTAGATCAATTGCTAGGATATGTCCTTCAACCATATCTTGTTTTAGTTGTGGATCATCTCGTCCAGAATATTCTGCTGCAGCATCAAATAATCCATTAAATACAGGAAAAGTCATTTTTACAAAATTTGAATTTAGAATTCGATTGACTCTATCTTGCATCACTTCAAGACTTTCTAATTTTGATTTTATAGGCTCAATTTCAGACGCATTCAATATAATTTCAGTGGAACCTACCTCATCACCAAATGCTTGCTGTGTTGAATTTGGATTAGTGTCAGATTTAATTTCATGAAGTAGTCCTTGAGCAAATCTTTCTGCAAAATTTGGAAATTCATTTTCTGTTTCCTCTTTATACTTGTTGAATAATTTGTAACCTTTTGATTTAAACAAAGCTTGTTTGATTATTTGTTTTCCAGGTTTTGTACTCATCAAAGATTCCTTGCTAATAACAGATTGATCTTTACCACTCACAAACGTTAAACTTCTTTATTGTTATTTATGCTTTCAAACA